>CAUQTL010000045.1:0-10612 GCA_963521035.1 uncultured Streptococcus sp. | reverse complement strand
GCATCGCTGCTGACGATAGCTGGGGCAATGTCCGCGTCCTTCCTCAACTCCATACTCTCCTCTACGACAACCAACGTGGTGTTTAATACTCTTCGAAAATCAAATTCAAACCACGTCAGCTTCGCCTTACCGTACTCAAGTACAGCCTGCGGCTAGCTTCCTAGTTTGCTCTTTGATTTTCATTAAGTATAAAATTAGAAAGAAAAAATTATGTCACAACAAGAAGAAATGAAAAACCTAAGCCTCCTCGGCAACAAAGAAACCAACTACATTTTCGACTATCAACCAGAAGTCCTCGAATCTTTTGACAATCGTCATGTGGAAAATGACTATTTCATCAAATTCAACTGTCCTGAATTTACCTCACTGTGCCCTATTACCGCTCAGCCAGACTTTGCGACCATTTATATTTCCTACATTCCTGACAAACTCTGTGTTGAATCAAAATCCCTCAAACTCTACCTCTTTAGCTACCGAAATCATGGAGATTTCCACGAAAACTGTATCAACACCATCGGTAAAGACTTGGTCAACTTGCTAGACCCTCGCTATTTAGAAGTCTGGGGAAAATTCACTCCGCGCGGTGGAATCTCAATCGACCCCTACTACAACTACGGTAAGCCTGGAACTAAGTATGAAGGATTGGCAGAACAACGCCTCTTCCAACACGACCTCTACCCAGAGAAAATTGACAACCGCTAATACTCTTCGAAAATCTCTTCAAACCGCGTCAACGTCGCCTTGCCATAGATATAGGTAACTGACTTCGTCAGTTCTATCCACAACCTCAAAACAGTGTTTTGAGCTGACTTCGTCAGTTTCATCTACAACCTCAAATCAGTGCTTTGAGCAACCTGCGGCTAGTTTCCTAGTTTGCTCTTTGATTTTCATTGAGTATAAACAGATACGAAAAAGCCCTGTTCCTCAAACTGAGGAGCAAGGCTTTTTGAGTTTCAATTATTCTTCTGTTCCAAGAAAGTTTTTCGCAACAAGGGCTGCGAGAACTCCACCAGCGATTGGGGCAAGGATGAAAATCCATACTTGTTGAAGGGCTGCGCCACCTACCAAGACAGCTGGTGCTAAGCTACGAGCTGGGTTTACTGAAAGTCCAGTAATGTTCAATCCAACAAGGATCATGGCCATCAAAGACAAACCGATTACCAAACCAGCAATCGCGCCATTGCCCTTGCTTGCTGATGTTACAGTCATGATAACCAAGACAAACAAGAAGGTTGCAATGACTTCAAACAAGAAACCACCAAAGACAGTGACACCGTTTGCCAAGGCATTTTCACCAAGGCTAGCAGTTGACATACCTGAGTTCGCCAAAAGGAAAAAGACAGCGCCAGAAGCGATGAAAGCTCCAACAACTTGTCCAAGGATGTAATTGACAAGGTCTTTTGATGACAAACGTTTGTTTACAAACATAGCAATCGAAACCGCTGGGTTCAAGTGAGCACCTGAAACAGTTCCGATTGAGTAAGTAGCAACCACGATTGCCAAACCGAAGGCAAAGGCGATTCCAAGGTGACCAAGGCCATCAAGACCATTTCCAAAAACAACAGCTCCTGTCCCAACGAACACAAGCATGAACGTACCGATTAATTCAGCGACAATTTTTTTCATTTTCTTTCTCCTTTTTTCAAAAACTAGATACTAGTCTATCAAAAGAGGGAAAGGGTTTCAAGAAAATTGATTGGAAATTTTCGGGATAAAATTCTATAAAAACGGTAGTGTTTATTTGAAACATTTTTTCTAAAGGTATATACTATCAATATAGTTCTAATAAGTTATTTATTCCCTAATTTGAACTAATTTTTACAACTTTGCTGTTCTTTTATGAACGTTTGAATGGTATCGTGGATACCAAGGAGGAATCATATGTCTAAAGTTGCTATTGTCACAGGTGCAGGTCAAGGAATCGGTTTTGCAATCGCAAAACGATTGGTTCAAGATGGCTTTAAGGTAGGAGTCTTAGACTACAATCCCGAAACAGCTGAAAAAGCTGTTGCCGAATTATCAGCTGAAAATGCCTTCGCTGTCGTGGCCGATGTTTCGAAACAGGCCGAAGTTGCACAAGCATTTCAAAAGGTTGTTGACCATTTTGGTGATTTGAATGTTGTCGTAAATAACGCTGGTGTTGCTCCCACTACTCCTCTTGATACAATTACTGAGGAACAATTTACACGCACTTTCGGTATCAACGTTGGTGGTGTCATTTGGGGTTCACAAGCTGCACAAGCGCAATTTAAAGCACTTGGCCACGGAGGTAAAATTATCAACGCAACCTCTCAAGCCGGTGTAGTGGGCAATCCAAACTTGACTGTTTATGGTGGTACAAAATTCGCTGTTCGTGGTATTACTCAAACATTGGCGCGTGATTTAGCAGACTCAGGCATCACTGTTAACGCCTACGCACCAGGTATTGTGAAAACACCAATGATGTACGACATCGCTCATGAAGTTGGTAAAAATGCAGGAAAAGATGACGAGTGGGGTATGCAGACATTTGCAAAAGATATTACTCTAAAACGTCTATCTGAACCAGAAGATGTGGCTGCTGCTGTCAGCTTCCTTGCAGGACCAGATTCAAACTACATTACAGGACAAACCATTATCGTTGATGGTGGTATGCAATTCCATTAAGATACACAAAAAGAGGTTGGAAAATGATTCAACCTCTTTTATTAGTCTTCATTATTAGTTAGGAGGATAAAATAGAAACTCTCTCAATAGGCAATATTAGCTTATCCCTAGTATTGAAAAGACTGGATAGCTTCTTTCAAGTCATCTTGTAAACTATTTCTCTGGTCAAGTTGGACATAAACTTCCAACAGACAGGATCTAAAGTTGGAAAATTTATAAAAATCTTCCCTTTCTTCTATCGGAAAGTCAACAGCTTTTATCCAAGAAGCTACTTGCTCTTGCTCCAACTTCCCTTGTAAAATAGGTTCATAGATTACTCTGGCTAAACGCCAATCCTCATCATCTGTAAAACGAATGGACATTCTTTTAAATAGTTGGCCAAGTATCTCAAATACTTCATGAACTCTGTTTTTAGGAAAGCCCGGATGACAAACCACCTCTGTCAGTAAATCGGATCCATGTGCAAAAGAGTGAATCCAACCATACTGACTTGAAAAACCCGTTGTATCCTTTTCTTTTGAAAGATAGTACAAACCTTGATGTAAAAGGACATTGCGAATTTCTGCTTTTAATCCCTGATAAAAAATCGATTGCTGGTTGGCATCCGCAGACAAGAAATTTGCATAAATAAGTGTCCTAAAAGAACGTTCAAGTGTTGACAGTCCTACCTTATCAATCTCTTTATCTAACCCTCCATCAGATAAAATTTCCTCAGCAATGAAATGAAATTGTTTCTGTGTAAATAGCTCTTCCTGAATCCCTCTAGCAAAGCTTGTAAAAACAAGGTCATCACGAATTTCTGGAGAAGGATCTCCCAAATGATCAAGCAACCATTGGATTTCTTCCTCATGATAATTTGGTTTTTCTTCTGCTATTTTTCTAAGTAGCTTTTGATACATGGTCAATACCTCTACATTTCTAGCAACTGTTCAAAAAGCCAACCCAAGATAACTTTCTATCTTATTCTTTTTGAGATAGAGTTTTTCCTGCAGCAATTGCATCGGCCTCTGTCATCTCGACAACATTAGATTTAATAGTTTTTGAAGGCATTCTATCCTTACTATACCAATAAACTTTCGCATTCCCATGGTTTGCAACATAGACAATTCTATCTTGCTGTTGGGCTTTAGTATCAGCTTCATGAGCAATTCTTTTCTCTTCTTCTTTTTGAGAAATTAAAGACTCAACTGCATCTATCCTACCAAGTAATTCTGCCTTTTTATCATTATTTTCAATCTGATTAACTGTTTCTTTAGCAGACTTCGCTTGACTTGCATCTTGACTTTCTTCCAATTGTTTGACTAAGGTTTCACCTTTTTCTTGCAACTCATTTGCAGCTTTTTCTTTGGCAATTCTCTCTTCTTCTGCTTTTTCTTTAGCTTTTTTCTCTTCTTCAACTCGTTTTGCTTCTTCTGTACTAGATGAAGCATCGGTTGTTGACTCTACTTTAGCAGTGGATGTCGCAGTTTGCTTAGTTTCTGATTGAGAAGATGAAATTTTCTTTGTAACTGTCGGAGTTTGAAGAGAAACTACAACAAAACTAACAACAAAAAGGCCTATCATTAAATTTCTTTTTCGAATATCTGGTACTTTCTTTACAAAATACCAAATACCAACTCCGCTCAAAACAAGATAGAGAGTTGGAAGAGCAATCAATAAAATGATTCCCAACAAGACTAGGCCTATTTTTATAAAACGTATTCTTTGTGAATCCTGCTCCAGCCATTTTTTAATTCTGTTCATATCCTTATCCTAAATTCCCCCTACTCTCCCAACTGGGCACTGTAGGCGATAATCTGGTCAACTGTGTCAGACAAGAATTGGATTGTATCACGGAGTGGTTTATCTGTTGAAATATCAGCACCAATGATCATGGCTGACTCAAGCGGTGTCTTGCTACCTCCTGATTTGAGGAGATTGAGCCAGTCTTCAGCTCCAGTTTCTGAATGTTTCAGATGAAGGTAACCTGCAGTCGAAATCACAAGTCCAGCTGAGTAAGTGTAGCTATACAAACCCATGTAGTAGTGAGCTTGTCGCATCCAAGTCAAAGCCGCATCGTCGTCAATCTCAATGGCATCTCCCCAGAAATCCGTCAAAACTTCCTTCATAATGCTATTGAGTTTGCTTGCCCCGAAGGTTTCTCCTTCTTCAATCAATGTATACACCTTACGCTGGAAGGCTGCTTCCAAGAGGTGCGTAATAAAGTTATGGAAGTAGGTGTCTGTTAAGCGGTGAGCCAGAGCGAAGCGTTTTTGACGAGGGTCGTCAGATTGGTGCTCCAAGTAATCACTGAGAAGCAATTCATTGAAAGTTGACGGCGCTTCAACATAGTAGGTCGACATGTGGGCATTAAAGTAGCTTTGATGATTATCTGAAAAGATGAATTGACCAGAATGCCCGATTTCATGAATCAAGGTATAAACATCGCTCAAACGACCAGTCCAGCTCATGAGGACATAAGGATGCACGCGATATGGATCCGCCGCATATCCACCAGAATCCTTGCCACTATTGGCCGCAAAGTCAACCCAGCGCTCTTCTTGATAGCGAGCAACTTCCTGACAATATTCTTGCCCCAAAGGTTCTACCGACTTCATGACCAAATCATAGGCATCATCAATGGTCACTTCAGGATTGAGGGCGCTGTCCAAGTCCAATTTCCAGTCAGCAAAGGTCATCTTTTCAAGACCATTCACCTTGGCAACATGCTTGAGGTATCTCTGAGCGACTGGTGCAAAGTCCTTCATGATGAGGTCAATCTGTCGGTCAAACATGGCACGGTCCACTTCTTGCTCAGCTAGAAGATAATCAAAGACAGAGTCATATCCCTTCATATCAGCCAAGAGTTTTTCAGACTTAACCTGAGCTAGATAGGCTGCAGCTGCTGTATTCTGGTGCTTACGGAGTCCCTCTGAGAAGGAACGGAAAGATTTCTCACGAACCTCAGCATCCTCATGGTTTTGGTAGAAATTCTCATAGGTCACAAAGCTGTTTTTATATGTCTTGCCATGGGCTTCAAAGTCAGCCATTTCAAAATCCCCAGCTCGCATCTTAGTATAAATGTCCTGCGGACTGTAGAAAACTTCACCGAGATTGGTCAAGGCCTTCTCCACATCAGCCCCTAGATAGTGGGCTTTTTTGATTTTTGCCTGACGAATGGCAGCTGTTAAATGAGGTAATTCACCCAAACGGTCCAAGACTTCCTCATCAGCTTCCACCAAAGCATCGTCAAAGAAGGTCAAGGCTACACTGGCATCTGTTTCGAATTCCATGCCAGCTTGGGCAATATTAGCAAATTCGTCATTGCTATAATCTGTCGTCTGAGGCATAAAACCATAGTTTCCAATATGGCTCATCTGAATGTAGATTTGTTCCAATTCTGCAAAGGCCTTTTCAAAATCCTCAAAAGTATGAAGATTACCCTTGTAATCACGGCTAAATTGATTGATGTCTTCTCGAGCCTTCTCGATTGCACGCAAGAAATCCTCGCGGTCTTGGTATAGGGCTGTTAAATCCCAAAGTTCCTTCTCTGGAAATTCTGAACGGTGTTTTTGTTCCATTTTCTTCCTCTTATTTCTCTAATTCTAATAAAACACTAAGGGCTGATAAGGCGTAAAGTGGTGCTGTTTCTGCTCGCAAGATACGAGGGCCAAGTCCTGCCAAGACTGCTCCCTTAGCTTCAAAACTTTCGATTTCTGCAGGTGACAGACCACCTTCTGGACCAAAGATAAAGAGCAGTTTGGCTCCTTTTTCAAGACCAGAGACCGCTTGTAAGAACGCAGCGGCTTCACCTTCTTTGGCCGACTCTTCATAAGCCACTACGATGCGGTCAAACTGGTCCAGTTGGGCTAGAAAGTCTGATTTTTTCTCGAAAAGTGTGACACTCGGTACTAGATTACGCTTGCTTTGTTCTGCTGCTCCAAGGGCGATTTTTTCTAGTTTTTCAACCTTTTTACCCAATTTCTTGCCATCCCACTTAGCAACGGACCAATCGGCAGGAAAGGCCCAGATTTGGCTGGCACCCAGCTCGGTTACTTTTTGAGTGATAAACTCCAGCTTGTCTCCCTTGGGAAAGCCAGATGCGATGGTCACCTGGATTGGTAATTCCACGTTGTCAGCTAACTTTTCAACCAACTCAAACTGACGATTTTCAACATCCAAGACGCGCGCCAAACGCTTGATACCATCATCAAAGACTAAGGTCACCTCATCATCTTCTTTCAAGCGCATAACCTGAAACATATGCTTGCTGGTTTCCTTGTCCTCGATGGTGACAGGAGAGACTGCACTCCCCTTGACAAAATACTGCTGCATGCTAGCCTCCAATCACACCTGAAATATCCTTGGTTTTCTTGAAAACACAGGCATTCCATTCCCCTTGAATCATGTGGGTTTCAAGGAAAAATCCAGCTGACTCAGCCGACTCACGCACCATGTCCCACTTGTCCTTGATAATGCCGCTCATGATGAGATAGCCTTCATCCTTGACCAAGCGATAAGCATCATCCGTCAGATGAACGAGGATATCCGCCAAGATATTAGCTACAATCACATCTGCCTCAATCTCAACACCCTTAAGCAAGTCTCCTGCTGCTACATGGATATTTTCCATGCCAGGGTTGAGCTCAATATTTTCCTGAGCCACACGAACCGCCACATCATCTAGGTCGTAGGCGAAGATTTCCTTGGCACCAAGAAGAGAGCTGGCAATAGAAAGGACACCTGAACCAGTCCCCACATCTAGCACCGTTTCGCCACCACGAAGGACCTGCTCCAAGGCAAAGAGGCTCATCTTAGTGGTTGGATGGGTCCCCGTACCAAAAGCCATACCTGGATCCAGCTTGATAATCTTTTCTCCCGCAGTCGCCTCATAGTCTGTCCAAGACGGCACGATGGTCAAATCATGAGTGATACGAGCTGGTTCATAGTATTTCTTCCAGTTGTCTGCCCAGTCTTCCTCAGCCAAGGCAGTCGTACCCATTTTTACCTCTCCCAAATCCATAAAATCAGTTAGTTCCGCGAGACGGACCTGCAAGTCTGCCTCAACCGTTGCTACATCAACCGTATCAGGGTAATAGGCTGTCACAACGATTTCTTCTTGCTGCTCGACCTCTGGGAAAATTTCGCCAAAGCGATCCACATTCCCCACATAGTCCATACTGTCTTCAATCGCAACACCTTGTGCTCCCAGCTCAATCAAGAGATTAGAGACTAGCTCCTCTCCCTCACGCTTGACTGTAACTTTTAACTCTTGCCATGTTTCCATCATTAAGATACCAAGCCCGTAAAACACAAAGCCAAAATAGGAAATTCTCTGAAGACGCTTGTGTCTAAGAGAAGTTTATCTTTTTGGCACAGTGTTTAGGGCGGGTT
Source organism: uncultured Streptococcus sp. (assembly GCA_963521035.1). Taxonomy (GTDB): domain Bacteria; phylum Bacillota; class Bacilli; order Lactobacillales; family Streptococcaceae; genus Streptococcus. Next base: position 2,593 of record CAUQTL010000045.1, on the reverse strand, counting down.
CAGTTTAGAAATTTAACTGAACCATCCTTTCTAATCACTTACTTTTAAATAATCTTTTACTCTCTCTTGCAACTGAGGTACAACTTGACTGGAACTAAGAAATTCCTCAACATTCATCAGCTGATAGCCCTGTCCTTCATCTCCAAATACGATACTGTCAAACTGAGCCTGTGTCAACTGACCGACTAGAAATACAGATTGTTTATCCGCAAAAAGCATACTTGGATAAACCTTACTCCAAAGCAGACAATCCTCAGTCAGATAAATTCCCAGTTCTTCATAAACTTCACGCGCCACGCACTCAAAAGGACTTTCATCACCTTCGCGTCCCCCACCGGGCAGTTCCCACATATTGGGCCAGGGAATACTTGCCTTATCATCGCGTAAGATGGTCAAGAGCTTATCCCCACAAAACAAAGCAATCTTACAACCTGTGAAATCAGAAATCTCTATTTCCATATTAGACTCCTTCGGTTAATTCCTTTTCCAGCTCGGCTAACCAGTTTTCATAATAGCGTTTCTCGTCCCTCAACATTCGACTACTATCCATTTTCTGCTTAGCAATCTTCATAGCCTTGTGAGTTTGAACTACATCTTTCCTTACCTTAAATTGATACCAAGATTGAATGACCTGCATATCTGCTGTTTTTATAGATAAAAAGGATTTGACCCCTCGAATACTTGCATATTCTTCCGCTTTCTTATTATCTCCTTCTATCAGAGCAATTTGAAGAAGGTATAATTGAGAAATAGTTTTAGACATTGGATTGTCTGTTTTCTCTAACACAGACTGAAACTGTTGCTTTGCAAGCTCTATATTATCATCCAATATGAATACCAATCCCTGAAGAGTCTGAACACTTTCTGCAAAACTCCCTCTCGCCTCCTCATCAACAGGTATGATAAAGTCTTTTAAATCATATTCTTGAGGAGCTAGCAAGGTCTGGGCAGAATGCCTCAACATCAAGTAGGCGAATTTCGTATTTTCAGGGTATTGTAGCAATTCCCAAATTTTTGCGCCATCGGTGATGCCGACTGGCAAAATGTTATTTAGGAAGAAAGACAAATTAAGAAAAATCCAAGTCCCTGCAAAATACCAGCTTCTTGTCAAAAATCCAAACACTATCGCCAATAATATCAAGCTGAGATGAACCATCAAGCCTCCTGAAAGCATCAGGATGATTCTTTGATCGCTTTCATCTTCTTTCAATCCAATATACTGAGCACCAACATTTTTTATAACTGCTGTTCGACTAAGATGAAGCCTTCCTGACTTTTTGGTTAAAAGAAAGTTCCCTAATCCAAAAGCCACCAGACGATAGCCTGTCAGATAACCACAAAATGCATGACCAAGCTCATGAAGAATCAAGATTACATACATGCTTAGAAAAGCAAAAGCATAACCAAAACTAAAAACTAATAATGCAGAATAGCCCAACTCTGCAAATGCGATGGTTCCACAAGCAAAAGCTAGCATAATAAAGACAACAGCTAGCACATAAACCAAATAAATCCCAATTTTCTTCATAAAATCTCCAACCAACTCCTAATATCTCGGATAAGGATAAAATTCTCCCTCTTCCAAGCCAACTTTTCCTTCTTCAAAGACTTCTTGGTTCCATTCCATGACAAATTCCTCTGCTTCTGGGTCTTCCAAAAAGTCCATAAGGGCATCCAGCCCAACCTCGGCAGTATCTTTGAGGAAAAGGGCAAAATAAGCTAAAAACTCACGAGAAAATCCTTTTTTAGGCAGGTAAGGGATGACAGTCAAATATTCTTCCTCATTGACTGTTGACTTGGCAGGATTGTAGAAAAGGACTGCTTCCTCAAAGAGGATATCATCTGACGACACCTCTCCGTCTTCATCCACCATCTCCACACCTGCAGCGTTTTGCGCTTCCAATAGAAAACTCACTTCTACCGCGTGGTTACGCTTGTCCCAACTAATCTCAAAGTCAAAGGGAAAGTTCTTCTCCAACTCTTCCTCTAAAACATCTAAAAATCCGTATGTTGCCATTTTGTCCTCTTTCTATGCGACTCTTTAATCGCCCCGATTGCTCGGAAATATGCTAAAATAGATACTACCATCTTACCACATATGTATCAGAAAATCCACGTTAGAAAGGACTGCTATGCCAGACAATCTCGCGCTTCGCATGCGCCCTAAAACCATCGACCAGGTCATCGGTCAGGAACATCTGGTCGGACAAGGAAAAATCATTCGTCGCATGGTGGAAGGCAACCGCCTGTCTTCCATGATTCTTTATGGACCTCCGGGAATCGGCAAGACCAGTATTGCCTCAGCCATCGCTGGGACTACTAAGTATGCCTTTCGAACTTTCAATGCGACAGTTGATAGTAAAAAAAGACTCCAAGAAATCGCGGAAGAGGCTAAATTCTCTGGTGGTCTCGTCCTATTACTAGACGAGATTCATAGACTAGATAAAACCAAGCAAGACTTCCTCTTGCCTCTCTTGGAAAGTGGTCTTATCATTATGATTGGCGCTACGACTGAAAATCCTTTCTTTTCTGTCACTCCTGCCATTCGTAGCCGTGTTCAAATTTTTGAGTTGGAACCTCTGTCTAACCAAGA
>CAUQTL010000044.1:0-11109 GCA_963521035.1 uncultured Streptococcus sp. | reverse complement strand
TACATTTCTTTTTCAAAATTCAGAAAAGTATGAATAAGCTAGCAAAAAGAGCTCTGAAATCGAGCTCTCTGAATGAAAGTACGATATCTTTCATTCGATTTTTTCAATTATTAGAAATTCATCTTTCAGTGTAGATGTAGATTTGTTTGCAATCTAAATATGCCGACTAAAAAGACTCCCCGGACTATAATGATGATTACTTCGTAATCTTCATCTGCCGACTAAAACAATCCACTGGATTTGATAATTGCTTCGCAATCTTCATCCGCCGACTAAAAAGGTCCCCCGGACCTTTTTAGCCACCTAGGTATGCTTTTCTGACTTCTTCTGATGAAGCGAGTTCTTTTCCTGTTCCTGATAGAACGATTTTCCCTGTTTCCAGTACATATCCTCGGTCAGAGATTGCGAGTGCCTTATTGGCATTTTGTTCAATCAAAAGGACAGTTGTTCCTTGTTTCTGGATATCTTGAATGATATCAAAAATCTCTTGGATAAAGATTGGGGCAAGTCCCATTGATGGTTCATCTAAAAGTAGAAGTTTCGGTGTTGACATAAGAGCGCGTCCCATGGCAAGCATTTGTTGTTCTCCTCCTGAAAGAGTAGCTGCATCTTGGTTCTTCCGTTCTTCAAGACGTGGGAAACGTGAGAAAACTTTCTTCAAGTTAGCTTGATTTTCTTCACGATTTTTCTTTAAGAAAGCTCCCATTTCAAGATTTTCCAAGACAGTCAAGCCAGGGAAGACGTGGCGTCCTTCTGGAACTTGTGAAAGCCCACCTGCCACGATTTTTTGAGCTGGCATTTTTTGGATTTCTTGACCTAAAAATTCAATCTTTCCTGAACTTGGTCTAACCAAACCAGACAAGGTACGGAGAATGGTTGTCTTACCTGCACCATTGGCACCGATAAGGGAAACGACTTCTCCTTCATTCACTTCAAAGCTTACATCACGGACTGCTTGGATCATACCGTAATGCACAGAAAGATTATCAACTTTTAACATAGACATTAGGCTTCACCTCCTAGATAAGCTTCGATAACGCGTTTATTGGTCTTAATTTCGTCTGGAGTTCCCTGAGCAATCAAACGACCATATTCAAGTACGTAGATGCGTTCTGTAACCTCCATGACCAGATTCATATCGTGTTCAATCAGCATGATTGTAATCTTAAATTCATCTTTGATACGACGAATTAACTCAGTCAATTCGGCTGTTTCCTGTGGGTTCATACCTGCAGCTGGTTCATCTAAAAATAGAATTTTAGGTTCCGTAGCAAGGGCACGAACAATTTCCAAACGACGTTGTTGTCCATAGGCGAGGTTTTTAGCAAGCGTTTCTGCATCACCATCTAAATCAAAGATTTTCAGCAATTCCAAAGCTTTAGCCTTTAATTCTTTTTCACTCTTATAAAAAGCTGGTAAGCGTAAGAAACTAGCAAAAACATGTTGTTTGTGATGGTTGCCAAAAGCAATCAGAACATTGTCCAAAACTGTTAAGTCTTTAAAGAGACGGATATTTTGAAATGTACGTCCAAGTCCCAAAGAAGCAATCTTATAAGGTGACTTTCCATTCAAAAGGTGACCATCTAAGGTTACTGTTCCCTCACTTGGTTCATAAACACCCGTCAAGAGGTTGAAAAGAGTGGTTTTCCCAGCTCCGTTTGGACCGATTAGTCCAACCAATTCCCCTTCGTTCAATTCAAGAGTCACATCTCCAACAGCTGTTAGACCGCCAAAATGTTTGGTTAACTGTTTTACTTCAAGTAATGCCATTAGTTTTGTTCCTCCTTCTTAGATTTTTTAAAGAAACGTGATAGGCTCAATTCCCATGTCCCAAGTAGTCCACCTGGTCTGAAAATCATTACCAATACCAAGGCTAAAGCATAAATAATCATACGCACGCTAGCAACGTCTTGGAGAAGCATATTCAAAATTCCAAGAACAATAGCTGAAACAATCGCACCTGTAATGGAACCAAGTCCACCAAATACAACAATGATCAATACGTTGATTGAGTTGATGAAGGTGTAATCTTTCGGTACAACAGACCCGATAAATCCTGCCTGAAGTGACCCTGCAATACTTGCAGTAATGGCACCAAAGACAAAAGCGATGATTTTAATTTTAGTTGTATTAACACCGACTGACTCTGCAGCGATTTCATCTTCACGAACAGAGAGAGTTGAACGACCAATTGGACTACGCAAGAAGTTCAAGGTTGCAATGGTTGTAATCACGACAAAGAAGTAAACCATTTGCCAAGTTGTAAAGTTTGGAATTCCCAAGATACCTGCCGCACCATTTGTAAGGCTTCCGCCATTGATGATAAAGATACGGATAATTTCAGAAACACCTAGAGTTGCTACTGCAAGATAGTCCCCCTTCAAGCGCAAGGTTGGAATTCCGACAAGTAAGGCAACTGCTCCTGAAAGCAAAGCCCCTACAAGCATAGCTCCAAAGAAGGCTCCGTAGGTTGGTGATTTAGAACCAATAATAGCTGCTGCATAGGCACCAATCGCCATGAAACCAGCATGCCCAAGTGAAAATTGTCCTGAAAAACCAACGATTAAGTTAAGGCCAACAGCCAGAATAATATTAATTCCGATTTGTTGTAAAATCTGTACATAGAATAGATTGAGTACTCCGACTGAAACCAATACACTAATCAAGCCATAGCCAGCTAACAAAAGGAGTAACCATAGAATATTAACTTTTAAATTTTCTTTCATCGTTTACACCTTCTCTTTCACATTTTTACCAAGGATACCAGCTGGGCGGACAATCAAGATCAACAATAAGATTCCATAAACAATGGCATCACGGAAGTCTGACATTCCAAAGGCTGTCGCAAAAGTTTCCAATAGACCAATTACAAAGCCACCGAGAGCCGCACCAGGAATAATTCCGATACCACCAAGTACTGCGGCAACGAAAGACTTAAGACCTGGAGTAACCCCCATCAAAGGCTCAAGAGAGTTATAATAGAGGGCAATCAGAACACCTGCCGCACCCGCAAGAGCTGAACCCAAAGCGAAGGTAAAGCTGATAGTACGGTTTACATTGATCCCCATCAATTGCGCCGCATCGCTATCTACGGATACTGCACGCATGGCTTTTCCCATCTTTGTTTTTTGGACAATGACCTGTAACAAAATCATCAAAATCAAGGAAATGGCCAAGATCATTAACTGCACGTTTGTTAGGCTAACTGGTCCCAAATCATAACGAACTGTTTGAATCGCTTGAGGGAAGGCACGGGTATTGGCACCAACCAGATAGACCATCCCATATTCCAATAGGAAAGAAACCCCAATAGCCGTAATCAAAACAGCAATACGAGTAGAGTGACGTAAAGGTCGGTAAGCAAGGAACTCAATCACGACACCAAGAATGGCTGTCGCTAGCATGGCTACAATAAGCGCTACAAAGAAATTCATTTGGAAAGAATTAATCAAGAAATAACCGATAAAGGCTCCCATCATATAAATATCACCGTGGGCGAAATTGATGAGCTTGATAATTCCGTAAACCATGGTATACCCTAGGGCTAACAGCGCGTATACACTACCTAGAATCAAACCATTTACTAGTTGTTGGAGCATAAGATTCACTCTTTCTATTTATAATTTGAGGGTTTCCCCTCACTTTTTGATAGGTTCTTAAACATCGAAACAGGGAGTGAGTCAGAGGCTCATTCCCTATTTCAACATTTTTCTATTATGGTTTTACAACTTCTGCTGCTTCAACCTTACCATTGTTCATGGTCATCATGTAAGCAGTTTTGACTGTGTTGTGGTCTGCATCAAAGCTTGTTTGACCAGTTACACCTTCAAAATCTTTTGTTTTAGCAAGGTTATCCTTGATTTCACCAGAGTTTTTAGCACCTTTTGCTGCGTTTGCTACAAGGTGAACTGAGTCATAAGCCAAGGCTGCAAATGTTGAAGGCTCTTCGTTGTACTTAGCACGGTAAGCATCAAGGAAGGCTTTTGCTTTAGCTGAAACTTCTACAGTAGTTGAGAAGCCTGAGATAAAGTAGATGTTTGATGCTTTTTCAGGGGTTGCTTGTTGTACAAACTCTTCACCGTTGAATCCATCACCACCAACGATTGGTTTGTCAATTCCCATGCCACGCGCTTGGTTTACAATTTTACCAGCTTCAGTGTAGTAACCAGGAACAACGATCGCATCAAAGTCTTTCCCTTTCATTTTTGTAAGGGCTGCTTGGAAGTCTGTGTCACCTGCTACGAAAGTTTCATCTGCAACGATTTCACCTTTGTAAGCTTCACGGAAGGCTTTGGCAATACCTTTAGCATAGTCGCTGGCATTATCAGTGTAAAGAACAACTTTCTTAGCATTTAATTTTTCAGAAACATAGTTTGAGATAATTTTTCCTTGGAAGCTATCTTGGAAAGTTCCGATAAAGAGGTAATCTTGACCTTTAGTCAATCCATCTTGAGTCGCACTTGGCGAAATCAATGGAACACCTGCTTTTGTAGCGTTCGCTACCGCAGCTGCAGTTGCACCAGATGTCGCAGGTCCTACGATTGCTGATACTTTAGATTGAGTTACAAGGTTAGTTGTTACTGAAGCCGCCTCAGCTGTTTCAGACTTGTTATCTTTATCAACTACTTCGATTTGTTTTCCATCGATACCACCTGCAGCATTGATTTCATCAACAGCAAGTTGGGCACCTTTTTGTTCAGATGTTCCGTAGGCTGCTACGGCACCAGTTTCCTCGAAGTTAAATCCGATTTTGATTGTCTTTTCATCTACTGAGTTACCAGCAGCGTTTGACGCTCCAGACTTCACTTCTCCACAGGCTGCAAGAAGTGCTACACTTGCAAGCGCCACAAACGATAGGGCAAATTTTTTCTTCATCTTTTTTGTCTCCTTATTTCTTAAATAAATAGCATGTTAAGAATATACCGAATTATCAGAAAATTGTCAACACTTTTCTTGAACTTTTTCAATGATAACGTTTTCCTCTCGATAAAGATTGCCCACAAAGGGTGTTTCCAGCTCTTGGATATGACAAACTCTGACTTTTTTTATAAATTTTTCCTTGCTCAAGCGCCCGACCAATTGCTCCACTTCTTGAGTTGGAACATAAAGCTGTAAGTAACGATGTTTCTTGGAATGATAGGTAATATCTCCATAATCCTGCAGTTTTTTGGCATCACGATTATAGTAAAGATAGATAATCAAGCCAGATCGATTGACTTTTTCAAACATGGTAAATCCTCTTTCTAAGAAATCTCTCCCTATTATACCAAAAAAAGCAAACCCAGTCGAGTTTGCCTTCTATCATCATTAATTCAATGAATTGTTGGCCATGATTTCATCAATAAAGCCATATTCAAGTGTTTCTTGGGCGCTCATCCAATTATCGCGTTCTGCATCTGCATGGATTTTTTCGATTGACTGACCTGAATTTTCAGCCAAGATTTTTTCCAAGGTATTACGAGTTTTAAGCAAGTGTTCTGCAGCGATCGCCATATCGGTTTGTTGAGTACCACCACCTGTACCACCCATTGGTTGATGGATCATGTATTCAGCATTTGGAAGCATGAATCGTTTGCCTTTTGCTCCACTTGATGCAATGACCGTCCCCATAGATGCGGCCATTCCCATAACGATGGTTTGGACATCTGCCTTAATAAAGTTCATGGTATCAACGATTGCCAAACCAGCTGAAACGGAACCACCAGGTGTATTGACATAAAGGTAAATATCCTTTGTACTATCTTGGGCATCCAAGAAAAGCAACTGGGCAATAACTGAGTTGGCCATGTTGTCTTCAACTGGGCCTGTCAGCATAATGATGCGGTCTTTTAGAAGACGTGAGTAAATATCGTAGGAACGTTCTCCACGGCTTGTTTGTTCAATAACTACAGGAATCATTCATTTCTCCTTTTGAATTTTAATTTTGTTGGTCAAATGACTGAAGATAAGACTATTATAATATCTAGGTCAAAAAAGGTCAAATTTTTGCTCTGCTTTCATTAGACAGAAACAAAAATTCAACCTCCTTTCACGACTGGAAATCCTTTTCCAAGTCAATCTCTTTTTAATTTTATTTTGTACCGAACAAGCGGTCCCCAGCGTCTCCAAGACCTGGAACGATATAACCGTGTTCGTTCAAGCGTTCATCCAATGCTGCTGTAAAGATTTCTACATCTGGATGAGCTTCTTGAAGGGCTTTTACACCTTCTGGAGCAGATACAAGGCAGACAAATTTGATATTTGATGCGCCACGTTTTTTAAGAGAATCAACAGCCAAGATTGCTGAGCCACCTGTTGCCAACATTGGGTCTACGACAAAAATTTGACGTTGGTCAATATCTTCAGGCAATTTCACCAAGTACTCAACTGGTTGAAGTGTTTCTTCATCACGGTACATACCGATGTGACCAACCTTAGCAGCTGGAACCAAGCTCAAGAGTCCATCAACCATCCCGATACCTGCACGCAAGATTGGAACGATGGCCAATTTCTTACCTGCCAATTGTTTTTGAACTGTTTTTGTAATTGGTGTTTCGATTTCCACATCTTCTAGTGGAAGATCACGAAGTACTTCATACCCCATCAACATTGCAATCTCATCTACTAGCTCACGGAAAGCTTTTGTAGAAGTATCTGTACGACGCAAGATTGACAATTTGTGTTGAATCAGTGGATGATTAATAACTTCAATTTTTCCCATTTTTGGAATTCCTTCTTTCAATTTATTCTTCTTATTATACCAAAAAACGGTTTAAAAATCTTTCTAAACCATTTATTTTTGATAATTTTTACATTAAATCTGCCTCTTTAAGAGCTGCCTGTACTGTCTCAAGTGGTAGATGGGTCAATTCTGTTCCCTTTTCTTGATAAAGGTATTGGGCATAGTCATCCATTCGGTACTGGTTGATATAGACCACGCGCTTACAGCCGACCTGAAGCAATTGTTTGGTACAATTCAGACAAGGAAAATGGGTCACATAGGCTGTAAAGCCTTTAGGAACACCACGTTCTGCACCTTGGAGAATAGCATTCACCTCTGCGTGAAGAGTGCGAACACAGTGGCCTTCAATGACCAAACATTCGTGGTCAATACAATGCTCAGTCCCTGACACCGAACCATTGTAGCCAGTGGAAATAACCTTATTATCCTTTACCAGAATTGCGCCCACTTTGGCACGTTTACAAGTGGAACGATTGGCAATCAGTAGGGCTTGGGCTGCAAAATACTCATCCCAGGCTAGTCTTTTTTCAGTCATATCTCTTCTCCTTTTCCTCTATTTCTTAAAAAATGGTAACCGTAAGTCTGCAATCTTTTCAGCTGGTACCTTCATGCCATCCTTGATCCATTTTAGGAGAACAGAGACGATGGCTGAGCTCCAGAAGGAATGAAGATAAGAGCTGACACCTTTTGATTTTCCATGGTATTTTTCTAGAAATTCCTGCATGGCTTGGACAAAGATTTTTTCCAGATGGTAATCTAAGGCCAATTGAATCACTCTGGCCTCCTTTCTTGCTTCTCTGAAAAGGTGAACCCAGACCAGATAAAGATCTGTCTTTAGATCGTAATGATGCAGCTGTTCCATAATATTGTGGACAGTTCGTTTAAAGACGCTCTCTAAAATCTCCTCTTTGGAGTCATAATTGCGATAAAAGGCCGCACGCGAAACGCCTGCACGCTTGACCAATTCAGAAATACTAATCTTGGTCAGATCCTTTTTTTCCAAGAGCTGCAAGAGGGCTGTTTCGATGGCTTCTCTAGTTAATAGATTGGATTCTTGGTTTGATTTTCTGAGATTTTCAAGAGACTTTTCAGAGATTCTACGTTCAGACATAACATTTTCTTTCTACTTGTCACAACAGACGGATGAGGCTTTTGTTTCAAGGGCTTTCATGATATAATTGTAAAAAAAGACAGAACCTTTGTCAATGTATAACTGACAAAGATGGAGAATTTCTATGACTTGGAAGATTATTGCTGACTCTGGTTGTGATTATCGTCAACTGGCAAGACCAGCTATTGACACAACCTTTGTAAGTGTCCCCTTAACCATTCAAGTAGCTGATCAGGTCTTTATTGATGATGCCAGTCTTGACATTGACCAAATGATGGAAACTATGTATGCAACCGCAGAAGCTTCAAAATCAGCTTGTCCAAGCCCAGATGATTATTTGAAAGCATTTGAAGGTGCCAAAAACATTTTCCTAGTAACCATCACTGGTACTCTTTCTGGCAGCCACAATAGTGCTCAATTAGCTAAGAATATTTATCTGGAAGACCATCCTGACACTAAAATTCATGTGATTGATAGTTTGTCTGCTGGTGGGGAAGTTGACTTGCTCGTAGAAAAATTAAATGACTTGATTGACCAGGGCCTATCTTTTGAAGAAGTGGTTGAAGCTATAACTGCTTATCAAGAAAAAACCAAGTTGCTCTTTGTTCTAGCCAAAGTCGATAACTTGGTGAAGAACGGCCGTTTGAGCAAGCTTATCGGTACAGTCGTTGGCCTTCTCAACATCCGTATGGTCGGAGAAGCTAGTGAAACCGGAACCCTCGAATTGCTACAAAAAGCAAGAGGAGCAAAGAAATCCGTTCAAGCTGCCTATGAAGAGTTAGTGAAAGCAGGATATGCTGGTGGTCGTATTGTCATGGCTCAACGCAATAACGAGAAATGTTGCCAACAGCTTTCAGACCGAATCCGTGAAAATTTCCCACAGGCGGATATTAAAATTCTCCCAACATCTGGTCTCTGCAGTTTTTATGCAGAAGATGGTGGTTTACTGATAGGATATGAAATTGATTAATTTCATTCTTAACAAGAGGTGACTTCATCTCTTGTTTTTTTGTGGTACAATAGAGCTATGAAACATTTTGATACTATTGTCATCGGTGGAGGACCTGCCGGTATGATGGCTACGATTTCCAGTAGTTTTTATGGACAGAGAACCCTTCTCATCGAAAAAAATCGGAAACTTGGAAAAAAATTAGCTGGGACTGGTGGGGGACGCTGCAATGTGACTAACAACGGAACTCTAGACGACCTACTAGCTGGAATCCCTGGAAATGGTCGCTTTCTATACAGTGTCTTCTCTCAGTTTGATAACCATGATATCATCAACTTTTTTACGGAAAATGGTGTCAAACTTAAGGTCGAAGACCACGGCCGTGTCTTTCCTGCTAGTGACAAGTCTCGAACCATTATCGAGGCTTTGGAAAAGAAAATTGCTGAGCTAGGTGGCCAAGTTGCTACTCAAACAGAGATTGTTTCGGTTAAAAAAGTAGATGACCAGTTTGTCCTTAAGTCAGCGGATCAAACCTTCACTTGTGAGAAACTCATTGTCACAACTGGTGGAAAATCCTATCCTTCCACTGGTTCGACTGGTTTTGGCCATGAGATTGCCCGCCATTTCAAACATACCGTCACCGAGCTCGAGGCCGCTGAAAGTCCTCTGTTGACAGATTTTCCACACAAGGCCTTGCAGGGGATTTCGCTGGACGATGTGACCCTAACCTATGGCAAGCATGTTATCACTCATGATTTACTCTTTACCCACTTTGGTCTATCCGGTCCTGCTACCCTCCGCATGTCCAGCTTTGTCAAGGGCGGCGAAGTTCTCTCACTGGATGTCTTACCTCAACTTTCTGAGGAGGACTTGGTTGTATTTCTAGAAGAGAATCGGGAAAAATCCTTGAAAAATGCCTTAAAAACTTTGCTTCCAGAACGCTTATCAGAATTTTTTGTGCAAGACTATCCTGACAAAGTCAAACAATTGACTGAAAAAGAACGCGATCAACTTGTCCAATCTATCAAGGCCCTCAAAATCCCTGTGACTGGCAAAATGTCCCTTGCCAAGTCCTTTGTTACCAAAGGAGGTGTCAGTCTCAAGGAAATCAATCCTAAAACCCTTGAAAGTAAGCTGATCCCTGGCCTCCATTTTGCTGGCGAGGTACTGGATATCAATGCCCACACAGGTGGGTTTAACATCACTTCTGCCCTCTGCACTGGTTGGGTGGCGGGATCAAACCCAATCTAAATCTAAATTATTCAATGGCTAAATCAGCCCCAAAAGAAAGGAACTACTTTGGAACATATTATCTTGTTAAGGGGAGTTACTCCTAATGGAAAAAATGCTATCCCTAAAATGTCTTATCTAGTAGATATCTTAACAGAAGCCGGTTTTCAACAAGTTCGAACCTATATTCAAAGTGGTAATATCATTCTTGAAAGTAACTTAGCCTTAGAAAAAATACGAGAACAGGTTCATACTCTAATAAAGAAAAAGATTGGAGCCGATCTCAAAATAATCATTAAGAATAAGGATATTTTTAAAAACATTGTCCAAGAAAACCCTTTTGGAGAACACTATCTTTATGACCGTATACACGTGATTTTTTATCAAGAATCTATTCAAAGCCTCCCTTTAGACAAATTGAAAATTGATTACGGTGAAGAAGAAATTTGTATCGGTAACCACTGCCTTTACCTCTATCTCCCTAGAACTGCTAAACAAAAGAAACTCCATACCAACTATCTTGAAAAGCTTTTTAATGTAGATTTGACCATGCGAAAACTAAATGTAGTAGAAAAATTATTAAGCAAGTAGTGCTTGAATTTAGTAAAAATCGGAAGAATACTCCTCCGATTTTATTTTGTCTGAGTTTGGACATAGTGAGCAATCACATCTGATGTGTACTGGGCTGTTCCAATTCCAAATTTGTCAATGTTTTCCTTAAACTCTGGGTTATAGACATATCCCTTACCGATATGACCGAATACCTCAATAGAGCAATCAAATCCATAAGTACGAATGGCTTGCAAGAGTTTAGCAGCTTCTTCTTGGTTTTCTGTTGCTGTTACAGGCAGTCCAGCTTGAAGATTTTGTGACAAGGTTCGAAAAACTTGGTTGAAGGCAGCCGTAGCCTCGTCTTCGTGACCTTTCTGGCGCTCCAGCGCTTGGTCCATGACTTCTTGTCCATATTTCTCTACCGCCTCTTGGTGGTATTTTTGATGGTCTTGATAGTTAAATCCTGCGAATTTCTCTTGAATGCTCATTTCTCTTTCTCCTTTTTGTTCTTGAATGGTTTTTTGCAAGGTGGAAATCAAGGTATCC
>CAUQTL010000043.1:0-11179 GCA_963521035.1 uncultured Streptococcus sp. | reverse complement strand
TAATCGAGCGATTGGTTGACCTTGCCAAGGAAAGTTTTGACAAGCGCGAAGCGCATTTGCTATAAAATGAAAGAGGGGGTAGAAGCCAGAACCATCACTGCAAGGTGACTAGAGTTCTCGAGCTTCGACCCTTTTTAAAGGAGTAGAAATGAAATTAACAATCTATGAAGTGGCTCAAGTTGTAGGAGCTAAAAATGATATCAGCATCTTTGAGGATGCTCAGTTGGAAAATGCTGAGTTTGATAGTCGTTTGATTGCGGCAGGAGATTTATTTGTCCCCCTCAAAGGTGCGCGTGACGGTCATGACTTTATCGAAACAGCCTTTGAAAATGGTGCAGCAGTAACTTTGTCTGAGAAAAAGGTCGCAAATCATCCTTACATTCTAGTAGATGATGTTCTAACTGCCTTTCAGCAACTAGCAGCCTACTATCTTGAAAAAACAGCTGTTGATGTCTTTGCGGTTACGGGTTCAAATGGCAAGACAACGACCAAGGATATGTTAGCTCACTTGCTATCAACAACTTACAAAACCTACAAAACACAAGGCAACTACAATAATGAGATTGGTCTTCCTTACACGGTTCTCCATATGCCTGAAGGAACAGAAAAGTTGGTCTTGGAGATGGGACAGGATCACTTGGGAGATATTCATTTCTTGTCAGAATTGGCTCATCCAAAAACAGCAATCGTGACCTTGGTTGGAGAAGCCCATTTGGCCTTTTTCAAAGATCGTTCTGAAATTGCTAAAGGAAAAATGCAAATTGCAGACGGGATGTCTTCGAATTCCTTGCTCTTGGCACCAGCAGATCCGATTGTAGAGGACTACTTGCCAACTGATAAAAAGGTAGTTCGTTTTGGACAAAGAGCAGAGTTGGAAATTACCGACTTGGTTGAGCGTAAGGATAGCTTGACCTTTAAGGCCAATTTCTTGGAGCAAGCCCTTGATTTGCCAGTGACTGGCAAGTACAATGCCACCAATGCCATGATTGCATCCTATGTTGCCCTGCAAGAAGGAGTGTCAGAGGAGCAAATTCGTCAGTCCTTCCAAGGTCTTGAATTGACGCGTAACCGTACTGAGTGGAAGAAAGCAGCCAATGGAGCAGATATCCTATCAGATGTTTACAATGCCAATCCAACCGCTATGAAGCTGATTTTGGAGACATTTTCTGCCATTCCAGCCAATGAAGGTGGCAAAAAAATCGCTGTCTTGGCGGACATGAAGGAACTTGGTGACCAGTCTATTCAGCTTCATAATCAGATGATTTTGAGCCTTTCTCCAGATGTGCTGGATACTGTTATTTTCTATGGAGAAGACATTGCTGAATTAGCCCAATTGGCTAGTCAAATGTTCCCAATTGGCCATGTTTACTACTTCAAGAAAACAGAAGACCAAGACCAATTTGAAGACCTAGTCAAGCAGGTCAAAGAAAGCCTTGGAGCTAATGACCAAATCTTGCTCAAAGGCTCTAACTCTATGAATCTAGCCAAGTTGGTAGAAAGTTTAGAAAATTAAGCAAAGTGATTTTGTTAAGTATCTGCAAAGAATGATTGCCCTTACAGATACTGGCTTAACCTTTACAAAAGATCCTTTTGATCGTGAGCGCTACGAGGACTTGCGAAGTCTGTTATCTGAAATGTTGAATCAGGGATCAGACCTGGATGCAGAAGAAGTGGCAGAAGTCTTGAAACCGACTTCAGCTTATGCGACTCCTTTAATGGACGTCCGTGCTTGGATTGTTGAGGACGAAAAGATTTGTCTGGTTAGGGGACAAGGAGAGAATGATTGGGCTTTGCCAGGTGGCTTTGGTGAAGTCGGCTATTCTCCAACAGAAAATATTCTCAAGGAAATTGAAGAAGAAACCGGTTTTGAAGCTAAAGTAGAAAGACTATTAGCTGTTTTTGATACAAATCGTTTCCAACTACAGAGCAAGCAATATGCAAAGTTTGTTTTTGAATGTAAGCTTCTTGATGGACAATTCCAAGAAAATCAAGAAATTGCTGACCTTCAATTTTTTGCCATTGACCAACTGCCGAACTTATCTGAAAAACGCATTACCAAAGAGCAAATAGAGATTCTTTGGCAGGTTTATAAAGGTCAGAAGGAGCAATATCTTGACTAAGAAGATGATTATCGTATTTCTAAATTCATTTTTCTTAAGTAGCATGGTATAATAAAATGCAGGAAAATTTTGAAACATGAGGAAGACTAGATGAATTTATGGGATATTTTCTTTACGACCCAAGCAACAGAGCCACCCAAATTTGACCTTTTTTGGTATGTCAGTATATTTACACTCTTGGCTTTGACCTTTTATACAGCCTATCGTTATCGTGAAAAGAAGGCTTATCAACGATTTTTCCAAATCTTGCAGGCAGTTCAGTTAATCCTTCTTTATGGATGGTACGGGGTTAATCATATGCCATTGTCAGAAAGCTTACCCTTTTACCATTGCCGTATGGCTATGTTTGTGGTGCTTTTGCTTCCTGGTCAGTCCAAATATCGGCAGTATTTTGCATTACTAGGAACATTTGGGACATTAGCAGCCTTTGTTTATCCAGTGCCAGATCCTTATCCATTCCCGCATATTGCGATTTTATCCTTTATCTTTGGCCACTTAGCTCTCTTGGGGAACTCTCTAGTTTATCTATTGAGACAGTATAACGCGCGATTGCTGGATGTGAAGGGAATTTTTCTCATGACCTTTGCACTAAATGCCTTGATTTTTGTGGTCAATTTAGTAACAGGTGGAGATTACGGATTCTTGACAAAACCACCATTGGTTGGAGACCATGGCTTAGTAGCTAATTATTTAATAGTTTCCCTGGCCTTATCAGCAGCGATTACGTTAACAAAGAAAATCTTGGAACTATTTTTAGAGCAAGAAGCAGAAAAAATGATTGCAAAGAAAGCTTAGAAATGAGCTTTCTTTTTTTCATAAATCTGATTTTTTATAACTTGTTTGGAAAATAAAAAAAGCTAAGGAAAGAATGTGAAAAAATGGTAAGTAAATTTAGGAAAAACTAAGCACGATTGGATTTTTTGTGTTATAATATTCTGTGAATAGCTATGCCCTATTTTAGCTATATTGAATAGAAGTTTGAAACTTGGAAGAGAGAGGATGCGATGTAATGGCTAGAGATGGTTTTTTTACAGGCTTAGATATCGGAACTAATTCGATTAAAGTATTGGTTGCCGAGCTTAGAAATGGTGAACTTAATGTAATTGGTGTAAGTAATGCCAAGAGTAAAGGTGTAAAGGATGGGATTATCGTTGATATTGAAGCAGCAGCAACTGCTATCAAGTCAGCTATTTCCCAAGCAGAAGAGAAAGCTGGCATTTCAATCAAATCAGTAAATGTTGGTTTGCCTGGAAATCTTTTGCAAGTAGAACCAACTCAAGGTATGATTCCAGTTACATCTGATACAAAAGAAATTACAGATCAAGATGTTGAAAATGTTGTTAAGTCAGCCTTGACAAAGAGTATGACACCAGATCGTGAAGTCATTACGTTTATTCCAGAAGAATTTATCGTAGATGGTTTCCAAGGTATTCGTGACCCACGTGGTATGATGGGGGTTCGTCTTGAGATGCGTGGTTTGCTTTACACAGGTCCACGTACTATTCTTCACAATTTACGCAAGACAGTTGAGCGCTCAGGTGTTCAAGTTGAAAATATTATTATTTCACCATTGGCTTTGGTTCGTTCAGTCTTGAACGAAGGAGAGCGTGAATTTGGAGCTACTGTGATTGATATGGGAGCAGGTCAAACAACTGTTGCTACAATCCGTAACCAAGAACTCCAGTTTACAAATATTCTTCAAGAAGGTGGAGATTATGTCACAAAAGATATCTCTAAAGTCTTGAAGACTTCACAGAAATTAGCTGAAGGATTGAAATTGAACTATGGTGAAGCCTACCCTTCACTTGCAAGCAATGAAACCTTCCAAGTTGAAGTAATTGGAGAAGTAGAGCCTGTAGAAGTTACAGAAAGCTATCTAGCAGAGATTATTTCAGCTCGTATTAAACACATTTTTGAACAAATCAAACAAGAGTTGGAAAGAAGACATTTGTTGGATCTTCCAGGTGGGATTGTTCTGATTGGTGGAAATGCTATTTTACCAGGTATTGTAGAACTTGCACAGGAAGTATTTGGCGTTGGTGTCAAACTTTACGTTCCAAATCAAGTTGGAATCCGTAATCCTGCCTTCGCTCATGTGATTAGCTTGTCTGAATTTGCTGGTCAATTGACTGAGGTGAATTTATTAGCACAACGAGCAGTTAAGGGTGAGGATACTTTGCGTCACCAACCAATTAATTTTGGTGGGATGATTCAACGCGTTACGCAGGTAGCACAACCGACCCCTATTCAACCAGTTCAAAATACTGAGGTTGAGCAATCAGCTTCTACAAACGTAGTTGCTCCGAAAGAAGATAAAGTATCTTCTCAAAATAAACCAAAAATCGCAGATCGCTTCCGTGGTTTAATTGGAAGTATGTTTGATGAATAAAAGAGGAAAAATAAACTATGACATTTTCATTTGATACAGCGGCTGCTCAAGGTGCAGTGATTAAAGTAATCGGTGTTGGTGGAGGTGGTGGTAACGCCATTAACCGCATGGTTGACGAAGGTGTTGCAGGCGTAGAATTTATCGCAGCAAACACAGATGTACAAGCTTTGAGTAGTACAAAAGCTGAGACTGTAATTCAGTTAGGCCCTAAATTGACTCGTGGTTTGGGTGCTGGCGGTCGACCTGAAGTTGGTCAAAAAGCTGCAGAAGAAAGCGAAGAAGCCTTGACTCAAGCTATTAGTGGAGCAGATATGGTCTTCATTACTGCAGGTATGGGGGGTGGCTCAGGTACTGGTGCAGCTCCTGTTATTGCCCGCATTGCTAAAGATCTAGGTGCTCTTACAGTTGGTGTTGTGACACGTCCTTTCGGTTTTGAAGGAAGCAAACGTGGACAGTACGCTGTAGAAGGAATCAATCAGCTTCGCGAACATGTAGATACTTTATTGATTATTTCAAACAACAACTTGCTTGAAATTGTTGATAAGAAAACTCCACTTCTTGAAGCTCTTAGCGAAGCAGATAACGTACTTCGCCAAGGTGTTCAAGGGATTACGGACTTGATTACAAACCCTGGTTTGATTAACCTTGACTTTGCCGATGTGAAAACAGTTATGGCAAATAAAGGGAACGCCCTAATGGGTATCGGTATCGGTAGTGGTGAAGAACGTGTGGTCGAAGCAGCTCGTAAGGCAATCTACTCACCACTTCTTGAAACAACTATTGACGGTGCTGAGGATGTTATCGTCAACGTTACTGGGGGTCTTGATTTAACCTTGATTGAGGCAGAAGAAGCATCAGAAATTGTTAATCAAGCAGCTGGTCAAGGAGTGAACATCTGGCTCGGAACATCAATCGATGAAAATATGAAAGATGAAATCCGTGTTACAGTCGTTGCAACTGGTGTTCGTCAAGATCGTGTTGAAAAAGTTGTTGGTCATGCACCAAGACAAGCAGTTCGTCATGAACAAGCAAGTCCTAGTTATGCACACAATCATAACCGTCACTTTGATATGGCTGAAACTGCTGAAATTCCAAGTCCAGCACCTCGCCGTACAGAAACTTCTCAAACTTCAGCATTTGGTGATTGGGACTTGCGTCGTGAGACAATTGTTCGACCAACTGATTCAGTGGTATCACCAGTTGAACGTTTCGAAGCACCATCTTTACACGATG
Organism: uncultured Streptococcus sp.; assembly: GCA_963521035.1. Lineage (GTDB taxonomy): Bacteria > Bacillota > Bacilli > Lactobacillales > Streptococcaceae > Streptococcus. The sequence continues at coordinate 5,437 of CAUQTL010000043.1, read as the reverse complement.
AGGATGAATTAGACACTCCTCCATTTTTCAAAAATCGTTAAGTAAATGAATTTGAAAGAAAATACAGAACGTGTTTTTCAACAAATAAAAGATGCAAGTCAGCAGTCAGGAAGAGAAGTCAATTCTGTTTCGGTTGTTGCTGTTACAAAATATGTAGACGTACCGACAGCGGAGGCTTTGCTTCCGCTAGGTGTGCATCATATTGGTGAAAATCGTGTGGATAAATTTCTTGAGAAATATGAAGCTTTAAAAGATAGAAATATTACCTGGCATTTGATTGGAACCTTGCAAAGACGCAAGGTCAAAGATGTCATTCAGTATGTTGATTATTTCCATGCTTTGGATTCATTAAAGCTAGCAGAGGAAATTCAAAAAAGAAGTGACCGAGTTGTTAAGTGTTTCTTACAAGTAAATATCTCAAGGGAAGAGAGCAAACATGGTTTTTCAAAGGAAGAACTATTGGAGCTCTTGCCAGAATTGGCCACCTTAGATAAAATTGAATATGTCGGCTTGATGACCATGGCTCCTTTTGAAGCTAGTAGTGATGAGTTGAAAGAAATTTTTAAAGCTACGCAGGATTTGCAACTAGAAATTAGAGAAAAACAAATTCCCAATATGCCAATGACGGACTTGAGTATGGGTATGAGTCGTGACTACAAGGAAGCGATTGAATTTGGCTCAACATTTGTCAGAATTGGTACAGCATTTTTTAAATAGGAAAGAAATATGTCTTTAAAAGATAGATTTGATAAATTTATAGATTATTTTACAGAAGATGGAGAAGATGTTGGTACTACTTATCAGCCTAAAGCTGAAGAGCCGATTGTGACTCCAGTCCCTTCTGTTCAAGAGTTGCCTCAACAAGCTGGTAGCACGCCATCTAAAGATAAAAACATCACCCGTCTTCATGCCCGTCAACAAGAGTTGGCTATGCAAAGTCAACGTTCTACTGATAAAGTGACAATTGATGTTCGTTATCCACGTAAATACGAAGATGCCACAGATATTGTTGATTTATTAGCTGGTAACGAAAGTATTTTGATTGATTTCCAATATATGACAGAAGTTCAAGCTCGTCGTTGTTTGGACTATCTGGATGGGGCGCGTCACGTTTTAGCTGGTAACATGAAAAAGGTAGCATCTACTATGTACCTGCTGACACCAGTTGATGTTGTCGTCAATATTGAAGACATCAAAATTCCAGATGAATCACAAAATGGTGAATTTGGCTTTGATATGAAACGTACGAGAGTGAGATAATGATCTTTCTCATTCGTTTTGTTCAAAATGCAGTGGATATCTATTCACTGATTTTAATCATTTTTGCTCTGATGTCTTGGTTTCCCAATGCTTATGAATCACGTCTTGGACGCTTGATTATTAGTTTAGTGAAACCGATAATAGCTCCCTTACAACGTTTACCCCTCCAGATTGCAGGTCTTGACTTGTCTGTCTGGATTGCGGTATTACTAGTTCACTTCCTAGGGGAGCAGTTGATTCGACTTTTAGTGATCTTTCTATGAACAAGATGATTTATCAACACTTTTCTAAGAATGATTCGTCTTTTATTGATAAGGGAGTAGAATGGATAAAAAAGGTAGAAGATTCTTATTCTCCTTTTTTAACACCCTTTGTAAATCCCCACCAAGAAAAGATTTTAAAGGTTCTAGCATCAACCAACGGCATCTCCTACATGAGCAGTCGGCAGTTTCTTGAAACTGAATATGTACGGGTACTCCTGTATCCTGATTATTTTGAGCCGGAATTTTCTGATTTTGAACTATCCTTGCAAGAAATTGTCTATCCTAATAAGTTTGAACGCTTAACGCATGCAAAAATATTAGGGACTGTTTTAAATCAGCTGGGAATTGATAGGAAGCTATTTGGTGATATCTTAGTCAACGAAGAGAGAGCACAGATTATCATTAATCGACAGTTTATGCTCCTTTTTCAAGACGGCATTACGAAAATTGCTCGTTTACCGGTTCGTCTAGAAGAACGGGATTTTACTGAGAAAATTGCTACAGTAGAAGATTATCAAGAATTAGATATTTGTATTGCTAGTTCTAGATTAGATGTTTTTCTGGCAGGTGTCTTCAAGCTGTCTAGAAATCAGGCAAGTCAGTTAATTGAAAAACAGGCAGTCCAAGTGAATTACCATTTAGTTGAAAAATCAGATTATGTAGTTCAAGTTGGTGATCTGATTAGTGTAAGGAAATTTGGTCGATTGAAACTCGTTAGAGATAATGGGCAAACAAAAAAAGATAAAAAGAAATTAACGGTCCAATTGTTATTAAGTAAGTGAGGAAAAATATGCCAATTACATCGTTAGAAATCAAAGATAAAACCTTTAGTACACGCTTTAGAGGGTTTGATCAAGAAGAAGTAGATGAATTTTTAGATATTGTAGTCCGTGATTATGAAGATTTGGTTCGCTCTAATCATGATAAGGCATTACATATTAAAAGCTTGGAAGAACGTTTGTCTTACTTTGATGAGATGAAAGATTCATTGAGTCAATCTGTATTGATTGCACAGGATACAGCTGAGCGAGTAAAACATGCTGCAACTGAACGTGCAAATAATATTATCCACCAAGCAGAGCAAGATGCACAACGCTTGCTGGAAGAAGCTAAGTACAAGGCAAATGAAATTCTTCGTCAAGCAACTGACAATGCTAAGAAGGTTGCTGTTGAAACAGAAGAATTGAAGAACAAGAGTCGTGTCTTCCATCAACGTCTTAAATCTACAATTGAGAGCCAGTTAGCAATTGTTGAATCTTCAGATTGGGAAGATATTCTTCGCCCAACAGCGACTTATCTTCAGACAAGTGATGAAGCTTTCAAAGAAGTGGTCAGCGAAGTCTTAGGTGACTCTGTCTTGCAACAACATACAGAGGAAGAACCAATTGATATTACTCGCCAGTTTTCTCCCGAGGAAATGGCTGAGTTGCAAGCGCGTATCGAAGCGGCTAATAAGGAACTTGCAGAAGCCGAAGCAAGAGCTGAGCAGGAACAAGTGGTTTCACCAGCTCCGGTTGTTGAAGAAAGTCCAGCTCATCCAGTTGGTCCAATGTATGAAGAGCCAGAAGTAGCTCCAAGCCATTACTCAGGACCAACACCAGCTACTGAAGCTGTAAGCTCAGAACCAGGTTTTGCGGCACCGCAAGAATCTGTTACAATTTTATAAGAAATGATTTGAGAACAATATCTTATCCTTATATTTCCAGCGAGCAGGAGATGGTGTGAGTCCTGCATTCCCTAATGATAAGATTATCCTCTCAAAAACTCAAGTCTGAAGTTAGTAGGATTTGACGTTCCCCACGTTACGGGATAAGAGGGAGAAAGACTAGATCTTTTTCCGAATAAAGGTGGTACCACGATTTTCGTCCTTTTTGGAAGTCGTGGTTTTTAATTTGTTATTATTTATAAAGGAGATACCATGAAACTCAAAGATACCCTTAATCTTGGGAAAACAGCTTTCCCAATGCGTGCAGGCCTTCCTACCAAAGAGCCAGTTTGGCAAAAGGAATGGGAAGATGCAAAACTTTATCAACGTCGTCAAGAACTAAATGAAGGGAAACCGCATTTTGTCTTGCATGATGGCCCTCCATACGCAAACGGAAATATCCACGTTGGACATGCCATGAATCATATCTCAAAAGATATCATCATTCGTTCTAAGTCTATGTCAGGTTTTAACTCACCTTATATCCCGGGTTGGGATACTCATGGTCTGCCAATCGAGCAAGTTTTGGCAAAGCAAGGTGTTAAGCGCAAAGAAATGGACTTGGTTGAGTACTTGAAACTTTGTCGTGAGTACGCTCTTTCTCAAGTTTATAAACAACGTGATGATTTCAAGCGCTTGGGGATGTCAGGTGACTGGGAAAATTTATATATGACTTTAACTCCAGACTACGAAGCAGCCCAAATCCGTGTATTTGGTGAGATGGCTAATAAAGGCTATATCTACCGTGGTGCAAAACCAGTTTACTGGTCTTGGTCATCTGAGTCAGCCCTTGCTGAAGCGGAAATTGAATACCATGATTTGGTTTCAACTTCCCTTTACTATGCCAATAAGGTAAAAGATGGCAAAGGTGTTCTAGATACAGATACTTATATCGTTGTTTGGACAACTACTCCATTTACTATTACAGCTTCTCGTGGTTTGACTGTTGGTGCAGATATTGATTACGTTTTGGTTCAACCTGCTGGTGAAACTCGTAAGTTTGTGGTTGCTGCAGAATTGTTGACTAGCTTGTCTGAGAAATTTGGCTGGGTTGATGTTCAAGTCTTGGCAACTTACCGTGGTCAAGAACTCAACCACATCGTAACAGAACACCCATGGGATACAGATGTAGATGAATTGGTTATCCTTGGTGACCACGTTACCACTGACTCTGGTACTGGTATTGTCCATACAGCCCCTGGTTTTGGTGAGGACGACTACAATGTTGGTATTGCTAATGGTCTTGAAGTCGCAGTGACTGTTGACGAACGTGGTATCATGATGGCCAATGCTGGTGCTGAGTTTGAAGGCCAATTCTATGATAAGGTTGTCCCAACTGTTATCGAAAAACTCGGTAGTCTTCTTCTTGCGCAAGAAGAAATCTCTCACTCATACCCATTTGACTGGCGTACCAAGAAACCAATCATTTGGCGTGCAGTTCCACAATGGTTTGCCTCAGTTTCTAAATTCCGTCAAGAAATCTTGGACGAAATTGAAAAAGTGAAGTTCCACTCAGAATGGGGTAAAGTCCGTCTTTACAATATGATCCGTGACCGTGGCGACTGGGTTATCTCTCGTCAGCGTGCTTGGGGTGTTCCACTACCAATCTTCTACGCTGAAGATGGTACACCTATCATGACTGCTGAAACCATTGAACATGTGGCTCAACTCTTTGAAGTACATGGTTCAAGCATTTGGTGGGAACGTGATGCTAAGGACCTCTTGCCAGAAGGATTTACTCACCCAGGTTCACCAAATGGCGAGTTCAAGAAAGAGACAGACATCATGGACGTATGGTTTGACTCAGGTTCATCATGGAATGGGGTTGTTGTAAACCGTCCAGAATTGACTTACCCAGCAGACCTTTACTTAGAAGGTTCTGACCAATACCGTGGTTGGTTTAACTCATCACTCATTACATCTGTTGCCAACCATGGCGTAGCACCTTACAAACAAATCTTGTCTCAAGGTTTTACGCTTGATGGTAAGGGTGAAAAGATGTCCAAATCTCTTGGAAATACTATTTTGCCTAGCGATGTTGAGAAACAATTTGGCGCTGAAATTCTTCGTCTTTGGGTAACAAGTGTAGATACTAGCAATGACGTTCGTATCTCAATGGATATCCTTAGCCAAGTATCGGAATCTTACCGTAAAATCCGTAACACTCTTCGTTTCTTGATTGCTAATACATCTGACTTTAACCCAGCTC
>CAUQTL010000042.1:0-11180 GCA_963521035.1 uncultured Streptococcus sp. | reverse complement strand
CACCAGCCTCTAAGACAGTCGTAGCAAATCCAGATAGCTTAACTCCAGAAGAGAAGAAAGCAATTGAGGATAAGGTTAAAGAAGTTAACCCAGGTGCTACGGTAGTAGTGGATGATAAGGGTAACGCAACAGTTACAACACCGTCAGGTAAGACAGCAGTTATACCAGCATCAGCATTAACGAAGACAGCAGAAGCAGCCGCTAAACCAAATGCAGGCGACGATGTCGTTACACCAGCCTCTAAGACAGTCGTAGCAAATCCAGATAGCTTAACTCCAGAAGAGAAAAAAGCAATCGAAGATAAAGTGAAAGCAGTAAATCCAGGTGCAACAGTAGTCGTAGATGATAAAGGAAACGCAACAGTTACAACAGCAGATGGTAAGAAAACAGCGGTTATTCCAGCAGCTGATTTGACGAAGACAGCAGAAGCAGCGTCTAAACCAAATGCAGGCGACGATGTAATTACCCCAGCGTCTAAGACAGTAGTAGCCAATCCAGAAGCGCTTACTCCAGAAGAGAAGAAAGCTATTGAGGATAAGGTTAAAGCCGTTAACCCAGGAGCTACGGTTGTAGTAGATGACAAAGGTAACGCAACTGTTACAACACCTTCAGGTAAGACAGCGGTTATTCCAGCAGCTGATTTGACGAAGACAGCAGAAGCAGTCGCTAAACCAAATGCAGGCAATGATATCAACACACCGGCGGTTAAAACAGCAGTTGCTAAGAAAGATGCTTTAACTGATTCAGAAAAAGAAGCAGTTAAGACAGCAGTAGAAGCAGTTAATCCAGGTGCTAAGGTAGTAGTAGATGACAAAGGAAATGCGACAGTTACTACGAAAGATGGTAAGACAGCCGTAATTCCTGCTTCTCAACTAGTTATTCCAACAGAAAAACTTGCAGACCTATCTGAGCAAAATGGTGTGAATATTCCAGCTACACGCACCTTGGTAGCAGATAAGAATAACTTAACTCCTGAAGAAATTGCTAAGATTAAGGTTGCTGTGGAAGCTGTAAATCCAGGCTCAACAGTTGTTGTAGATGAAAAGGGTAACGCGACAGTAACCACAGTAGATGGAAAAACAGCAACAATTTCAGCTGAACAATTAGTTAAAGATGAAGCAGATGTAGCAACTAAAAACAATGGTGAAAATCTTAATCTTGATTTTGAAAAACAACTTGTAGCTGATTTGGACAACTTAACAGACGCGGATAAAGCGGGAGCTAAAGCCAAAATTATGGCAGCTAACCCAGATGTAGCAGAAGTAATCTTCGATGATAAAGGAAATGCAACGGTTATTTTGAATAATGGTAAAGCATATACAGTTTTAGCTAAAGATATCTTTAAAGAAATTCCTTATGTTCCATCATATAATCGAGGAAATAATAGAATTAATAACGCTGAAACGATAGTCGATAAATCGAAGTTAGAAGGTGCTATTCGTCAATTGGATAAGCTAATCATCCAAGAATCAGCTAAGCTTGATGCAGAAACTGTGAAAGAAGCGAACGCATTATTAGCAGCCGCTAAAGAAGTATTTGCCAATGCAAACGCAACTCAAGCAGAAGTGGATGCAATGGTTAAACGTATAGAAGACTTCATGTTGAAAGTTTCTCCAGCAACTAATCATGCAATTCTAGCTAATGACCAAGCTACTCAAGCCACAAACGCTAACCAAGAAACAGCTAACGTGAATACAGTGGCTAAAGAATTGCCTAACACAGGTACAGAAGCTAACGCTAGCCTCGCAGCGCTTGGACTTCTTGGAGCCCTAGGTGGATTTGGACTTCTTTCTCGCAAGAAAAAAGAAGACTAAAAACTCATAGTTTTTAAGAAGATGATTCGTCATCTTCTTTTTTTGGCTCTTTGTCAACTGTAGTGGGTTGAAGAAAAGCTAAGCTCGAGAAAGGACAAAATTCGTCCTTTCTTTTTTGATGTTCAGAGCAATAAAAATCCGTTTTTTGAAGTTTTCAAAGTTCCGAAATCCAAAGGCATTGCGTTTGATGAGTTTAATGAGATTATTCGTTGCTTCTAATTTGGCGTTTGAATAGGGTAGTTGAAGGGCATTGACAATCTTCTCTTTATCTTTGAGGAAGGTTTTAAAGACAGTCTGAAAAAGAGGATGAACCTGCTGCAGATTGTCCTCAATGAGTCCGAAAAATTTGTCAGGCTTCTTGTCCTGAAAGTGAAACAGCAAGAGTTGATAGAGATGGTAGTGGTGTTTCAAGTCTTTTGAATAGCCCAAAAGCTTGTCTAAAATCTCTTTATTCGTCAAGTGCATACGAAAAGTAGGATGATAAAAACGTTTATCGCTTATTTTCCGACTATCTTGTTGGATGAGTTTCCAGTAGCGCTTGATAGCCTTGTATTCATGAGACTTTCGATGAAATTGATTCATAATTTGGATATTGAGGTCTTTGATATCTAGCAGTTTTGTGATAAAATGTAATTGTTCCATATGATTCTTTCTAATGATAGTTTGGTCGCTTTTCATTATAGATGATATGGGACTTCTTTTCTACAACAAAATAGGCTCCATAATATCCATAGGGGATTTACCCACTACAAATATTATAGAGCCCGTTTTTTTATGTTTTCTTAAGGGGCAAAACTGATGCAGACCGCTTCTGGAACATGGAAGTCGTTGGAAAGTTCTGCTAGACGACCAGTTTCAGGATTGCGTTTAAAGACGGTTACATTGTCAGAGTCCTGATGGACAGCAATGACAAATTCTTGGTCTGGTGTCAAATCAAAATCACGTGGAGTCTGACCATGTGTCGGAACGATTTCTAACAACTCTAAGCTACCGTCCGCAAGGATTGTATATACTACGATAGAATCATGACCACGGTTAGAGGCGTAGAGGTATTTACCATCTTTAGAGAGACGAATGGCAGCAGTACCATTAAAGCCTTCATAACCGTCTGGTAGAGTTGAAATGACTTGCATGCGTTCAAATTCGCCAACACCATCGTAGATTAGAACCTCGATAGTGCTATTGAGTTCACAAATGAGATAAGCGATTTTATAATGGTTATGGAAAATAATATGGCGTGAGCCTGCTCCTGGCTGGCTATGATAGGTATAGAGCTTAGATAATTTTCCTTCTGAATCAAAATCATAAGTGATAACTTGGTCTGTTCCCAAGTCGCAGGTCACTAGATAGTGGTCAGGTGTTAAATCTGTATAGTGAACATGTGGAGAAGCTTGATTTTCATGTGGACCTTGGCCACTGTGTTGATCAATATCACTAAGTACAAGACGACCATCTTCCTGACGTTTATAAACAAGGACCTGTCCCTTGTGGTAGTTTGCCGCGTAAACCAAATCACGCTCTTCATCAACGGCAACATAACAGTGGGGGGCTCCCTCTTCAACGACGTGATTTAATAAGTTACCATTAGTTTGATATGCTGCAATTCCACCCTTATCGTCTTGACTACCAACAGTGTATAAATGTTGGTGCTGGTCAAAGGCAAGGTAGGTTGGACTTGGCTCAGTAGCAAAAAGTTCTAGATTTGAAAGCTGACCAGTTTCTGTATCAAAGTCTGCCTTGTAAATCCCTTGGGAAGTCCGACGTGTATAAGTTCCAAAATAAACAGTTTTTTTCATAACTTTACCTCTATACAAAAGATAAGACTATTATATCACAAAAATGGAAGTATAAAGAAATCAAGATTAGCAAGAGCTTTACCTAATTCTTTTGATGATAATATTAGAAATGTTTTCATTGATTTACTTAATAAAAGTGCTATAATAATCTTATACAAATTGCAAAGGAGTTTAACTATGAAAAAACGTGTTTTCTTAGCAGCAGGAGTTGCTGTACTCTCGGCAGCAGTGCTAGTAGCGTGTTCATCTGGTAATGGTAATAAAGAAGCAACTAAACAAGCAACTAAACCAGTTACTTATGCCTATGTATTCTCATTAGATCCTGTTACTTTGGATTATACAGTTTCTGGTAATGTCAGCACTAAACAGATTACAGGTAATGTTATTGATGGATTATTAGAAAATGACCAATATGGGAATCTGGTCCCATCAGTTGCAGAAGATTGGACTGTTTCCAAAGATGGTTTGACCTATACCTATAAAATCCGTCAGGGTGTCAAGTGGTATACCAATGAGGGAGAGGAGTATGGTGAAGTTAAGGCTCAGGATTTTGTAACTGGTCTGAAGCATGCAGCTGATAAGAAATCACAGGCTCTCTATTTGGTACAGGATTCTATCAAAGGATTGGATGACTATGTAAATGGGAAAACAACAGATTTCTCAACCGTAGGCGTGAAAGCAACAGATGATTATACTGTTGTTTATACTTTGAACCATCCAGAATCTTTCTGGAATTCAAAAACAACAATGGGAGTTCTTGCTCCCGTGAGTGGAGATTTTTTGGCATCTAAAGGAGATGATTTTGGTAAGGCTACTGATGTAACGAGTATACTATACAATGGGGCATATCTTCTTAAGGGGCTTACTTCGAAATCTTCTATCGAAATGACCAAAAACCAAAATTATTGGGATAAGCAGAATGTCTTTATTGATGATATCAAGTTATCCTTCTTTGATGGTCAAGATGCAGACTCTCTAGGACGCGGTTTTGATGAGGGACATTATCCAGCTGCTCCACTCTTTAAAAACTCTGCCAACTATGAACGTCTAAAAGAAAAGTACAAGGATAATATTGTATATGGTCAACAAAGAGGTGGCGTATTCTATATGTCTACTAATATTGATCGTGTGTCATACAATCATACTGCTAAAACAAGTGATGTAGAAAAATCCTCTACTAAGAAAGCACTTTTAAACAAAGATTTCCGTCAAGCCTTGGCATTTGCTGCAGATCGTAAAGCAGCTGTTTCTCAGGTGTTTGGGGATGAAGTGGCGCCTCGTAAATTACGTACAAGTTTCACTCCTCCAACATTTGTACAAGTTGGAGACCAATCGTTTGGTCAAGTAACTAAGATAGAATTGGATAAATTGGATAATGTCTGGAAAGATGTCAGTCTTGATGATGCGCAAGATTCACTTCATAACGTAGACAAGGCTAAAGCTAAGTTTGAATCTGCTAAGAAAACTCTTCAAGCTGATGGAGTACAGTTTCCGATTCATTTAGATCTTCCAGTTTCATCGACTCAGACAGATTTTATCCATCAAGCTCAGTCTTATAAACAATCCATTGAAGAATCCTTGGGCTCTGAAAATGTAGTTGTTGACATTCAACAGGTTTCTGATGATGAATTGGGAAACATGACTGTTCTAGCAACATCAAATAATAATGTTGATTGGGACATTAATGTTAATAGTGGTTGGAGTCCGGATTATGCAGATCCATCAACTTATCTAGATGTATTTGATCCAACTTCAGGTCCAAGTCTCCTCGGCTCTCTTGGTGTAGCACCAGGAACAGACAATCCAGCCATTAAAACAGTTGGATTGGATAAATACAAAGGATTGATTGATGATGCAAATAGTGAAAAAACAGATCTGCAAAAACGTTATTCTAAATATGCTAAGGCGCAAGCTTGGTTAACAGATAGTGCTCTAGTTATTCCTGTACACTCAGACGGTGCCCAAATGTTAGTAACGAAGAAAGTACTAGGTAGTGGTGCTGATGGTTGGATTGGTGATAAAACAGGAGATAACAGTTATAAATATCTTAAACTCCAAGATAAGATTGTCACTTCCAAAGAAATGGATGAGTTCCGCAAGAAATTTGCTGATGAAAAAGGCAAATCCAATGCTGATTATCAGAAGAACTTAGACCGTCATATTCAAGACTAATCGAATCTCCTCTTTTGAGGGGATTTTTTATGTCGCTGTCTCCATGTAAGCACTTTAAAAAAGAGTTATTTTGATTTAAAAATGGTATAATGAGAGAACAAAAGAAAGGAAGTATTTATGGAGCAAAAAGAGAAACATTTTAGCCTATCTTGGTTTTTCAAGTGGTTTTTGGATAACAAGGCAATTACGGTATTTTTGGTAACTTTATTATTGGGACTGAATCTTTTTATTTTAAGTAAGATTAGTTTTCTATTTTCACCTGTTTTAGACTTTTTGGCAGTCGTGATGTTGCCAGTCATTTTATCTGGTTTACTATACTATTTATTGAATCCTATTGTTGATTGGATGGAGAAGCATAAGATTAATCGCGTCATAGCGATTAGTATTGTCTTTGTCATCATCGCTCTCTTTATCATTTGGGGTTTGGCAGTAGCTATTCCAAATCTACAACGTCAGGTTTTAAGTTTTGCGAGGAATGTTCCAGTCTACCTAGAAGATGCTGACAGGGTTATTGATGATCTGGTAACCAAGCGTTTACCAGATGATTTCAGACCTCAGTTAGAACAAGTTTTGACAAACTTCTCAAGTCAGGCTACAGTTTGGGCAAGTAAGGTTTCATCTCAAGCAGTCAACTGGGTGAGCGCCTTTATTAGCGGGGCTTCTCAAGTGATTGTTGCCTTGATTATCGTTCCTTTCATGCTCTTTTATCTCTTACGTGATGGAAAAGGACTACGTCACTATTTGACCCAATTCATGCCAACGAAATTGAAAGAACCTGTTGGACAAGTTTTATCAGATGTGAATCAGCAGTTGTCTAATTATGTTAGAGGACAAGTAACAGTGGCTATTATTGTTGCAGTAATGTTTATGATTTTCTTCAAGATTATTGGTCTACGCTATGCGGTTACGCTGGGTGTTACTGCTGGTATCTTAAATCTGGTTCCTTATTTGGGTAGCTTCTTAGCCATGCTTCCTGCTCTAGTATTGGGGTTGATTGCTGGGCCAGTCATGCTTTTGAAAGTAGTGATTGTCTTTATCGTAGAACAAACTATTGAAGGTCGTTTTGTCTCTCCATTGATTTTGGGAAGTCAATTAAACATCCATCCCATTAATGTTCTCTTTGTTTTGTTAACTTCAGGATCCATGTTTGGTATCTGGGGAGTCTTGCTCGGTATTCCAGTTTATGCCTCTGCTAAGGTTGTCATTTCAGCGATTTTCGAATGGTATAAAGTAGTCAGTGGCCTATATGAACTAGAGGGAGAGGAAGTCAAGAGTGAACAATAGTCAACAGATGTTACAGGCTTTGGAAGAGCAAGATTTAACCAAGGCAGAGCACTATTTCGTCAAAGCTTTAGAAAATGATCCAAATGACCTTCTGTATGAGTTAGCTACTTATCTTGAAGGAATTGGTTTTTATCCTCAGGCCAAGGAAATTTACCTGAAAATTGAAGAGGATTTCCCAGAGGTTAATCTAAATCTAGCAACAATTGCTAGCGAGGATGGTCAAATCGAAGAGGCCTTTGCTTATCTTGAGGAAATCCAAGCTGACAGTGACTGGTATGTTTCGGCTTTGGCTCTGAAGGCAGACCTTTACCAGTTGGAAGGTTTGACAGATGTGGCGCGTGAGAAATTATTGGAGGCCTTGACTTACTCAGAAGATCCTCTCTTGGTATTGGGTTTAGCAGAGTTGGATAGTGAGTTGGAAAATTATCAAGAGGCCATTCAAGGCTATGCTCAGTTAGATAATCGCTCGATTTATGAGCAAACAGGCATTTCCACCTATCAACGGATTGGCTTTGCCTATGCCCAGTTAGGGAAATTTGAAACGGCTACAGAGTTTTTAGAAAAAGCCCTGGAGTTAGAATACGATGACCTAACAGCTTTTGAGTTGGCCAGTCTTTACTTTGATCAAGAAGAATACCAAAAGGCCGTCCTCTATTTTAAGCAGATCGATACCATTTCTCCTGACTTTGAAGGCTATGAATATGGTTATAGTCAGGCCTTACATAAGGAACATCAAGTTCAAGAAGCCCTGCGTATCGCTAAGCAAGGCTTAGAGAAAAATCCCTTTGAAACTCGCCTCTTGCTAGCTGCTTCACAATTCTCTTATGAACTGCATGATGCTAGTGGTGCAGAAAATTATCTCCTTACCGCTAAAGAAGATGCTGAGGATACGGAAGAAATCATACTCCGTCTAGCTACTATTTATCTGGAGCAGGAACGCTATGAGGATATTTTAGACTTACAAAGTAATGAGCCAGAGAATCTTTTGACCAAGTGGATGATTGCTCGTTCTTATCAAGAGATGGACGATTTGGATACTGCCTATGAGCATTACCAAGAGTTGGCAGGAGATTTGAAAGACAATCCAGAATTTCTAGAACACTATATCTATCTCTTGCGTGAACTGGGCTACTTTGAGGAAGCAAAAGTCAATGCTCAAGCTTACTTAAAACTGGTTCCAGATGATGTGCAAATGCAAGAACTATTTGAGAGATTGTAAGAATATATTTTTAAAAACTGTATCTAATCATTTTTGATAGATATAGTTTTTCTTTTTCAAATAGAATTTTTTTACAAAAATTATTGGTTATTTTGTTTATTTATGCTATAATAGGAACAATTATTTTTAGGAGGTGCAGTATGTCTTATTTGTTTGAGATATTACCGAGTTTATTGAGCGGTGCAAGCATGACTTTGCAGGTTTTTGCACTGGTCTTGATTTTTTCTATTCCCTTGGGCGTTTTGATTGCCTTTGCCTTGCAAGTCCATTGGAAGCCCCTCCATCATCTGATTAACATTTATATCTGGATCATGCGGGGAACACCCTTGCTCTTGCAATTAATCTTTATCTATTATGTGCTGCCAAGTATTGGGATTCGTTTGGACCGTCTTCCTGCGGCTATCATTGCCTTTGTGTTGAATTATGCGGCTTACTTTGCTGAAATCTTCCGTGGTGGGATTGATACCATTCCTAAAGGTCAATATGAGGCTGCCAAGGTCTTGAAGTTCAGTCCCTTTGCCACAGTTCGCTATATTATCTTGCCCCAAGTGACCAAGATTGTTCTTCCTAGCGTATTTAACGAAGTCATGAGTTTGGTCAAGGATACTTCTTTGGTCTATGCTCTAGGAATTTCAGACCTTATCTTGGCTAGTCGAACAGCTGCCAACCGTGATGCTAGCCTGGTTCCTATGTTCTTGGCAGGAGCTATTTACTTGATTTTGATTGGTATTGTAACCATTCTTGCCAAAAAAGTTGAGAAGAAATACAGTTACTATAGATAGGAGGCTGCCATGTTAGAATTACGAAATATCAATAAAGGCTTTGGTGAAAAGCAAATTTTGTCCAATTTCAGTCTAAAAATTCCTGAAAAGCAAATCGTAGCTATCGTAGGGCCTTCTGGTGGAGGTAAGACAACCCTCTTACGTATGCTTGCAGGTCTTGAAACCATTGATTCAGGGAAAATCTTTTATAATGGAGAACCTTTAGAACTGGATGAACTGGAGAAGCGGAATCTACTGGGATTTGTCTTCCAAGATTTTCAACTGTTCCCTCATTTATCAGTTCTAGATAATTTGACCTTATCTCCTGTAAAAACCATGGGAATAAGGCAGCAAGAAGCTGAGAAGAAGGCGCGAGGGCTTTTGGAACAGTTAGGACTGGCTAGCCATGCAGATGCCTTTCCATTCTCACTTTCAGGTGGGCAAAAACAACGAGTGGCCTTAGCGCGCGCTATGATGATAAACCCAGAAATTATTGGATATGATGAACCTACATCAGCCTTAGACCCAGAGTTACGATTAGAAGTAGAAAAACTTATCCTTCAAAATAAAGAGCGCGGGATGACGCAGATTGTCGTTACCCACGATTTACAATTCGCTGAAAATATCGCAGATCAGATTCTCAAGGTTGAACCCAAGTAGGAGGTGCCAATGACTAATAAGAAAATTGCTTTAGTATTGGTTTCGCTCCTGACTCTCTTTTTAACGGCTTGTACTCAGAAGGCTAGTGATCCAAAGCAGGATAACTGGAATAAATATCAAGATCAGGGGACCATTACTATTGGTTTTGATAATACCTTTGTACCTATGGGTTTTGAAGAAAAGAATGGCCAATATACAGGCTTTGATATTGACTTAGCACAAGCTGTCTCTGAAAAATTAGGTTTTAAGGTTCAATTTCAGCCAATCGACTGGGATATGAAGGAGACGGAACTGCAAAATGGAACCATAGACGCCATTTGGAATGGCTATTCTGCCACTGATGAACGCCGAGAAAAGGTTACCTTTAGCATTCCTTATATGGAAAATCAGCAAGTACTAGTTACGAAGAAAAGCCAGCAAATTCGTTCAGTAGAGGATATGAAGGATAAGACCTTGGGAGCCCAAGCAGGTTCCTCTGGTTATTTAGACTTTGAAGCCCAGCCAGATTTACTGAAAAATCGTGTCAAAGACCAGAAGGCTAATCAGTACCAGAGTTTTAATGAGGCCTTGATTGATTTGAAAAATGACCGGATTGATGCTCTGTTAATTGACCGAGTGTATGCTAATTACTATCTCCAGTCTGAGGGTATATTAAATGACTACAATGTTTTTCCAGCAGGATTTGAAAGTGAATCTTTTGCAGTCGGAGTAAGACCAGCAGACAAAAGATTACTACAAGCTTTAAACCAAGCCTTTATCGAACTATACCAAGAAGGAAAGTTCCAGGAAATCAGCCAAAAATGGTTTGGAGAAGATGTGGCAACAAAAGAAGTGAAAAGTAGAGATTGAGTTTTTGCTCAGTCTCTTTTTGCATCAAAAAATCCCCTGGCAAGAACCAGAGGATAAGAGTTTATTTCATTGTTGGGAAGAGCAATACGTCACGGATAGTAGTTGTATCAGTGAGAAGCATGCAGAGACGGTCGATACCGATTCCCAAACCACCTGTTGGTGGCATACCGTATTCAAGAGCTTCAATGTAGTCATAGTCGATTCCTGTCGCTTCATCATCACCAAGTTCTTTGGCTTTAGCTTGGGCTTCGAAACGGCTAAGCTGATCGATTGGGTCGTTGAGCTCAGTAAAGGCATTACCGTACTCCTTAGTCATGATGAAGAGCTCGAAACGGTCAGTAAAGCGTTCGTCTTCAGGATTCTTCTTAGCAAGTGGAGATACAGCTACTGGATGTCCATAGACAAAGGTAGGTTGGATTAAAGTTTCTTCAACAAACTCTTCAAAGAAGGCATTGATAATGTGGCCAACTTCAGTATAGTGTTTCTCAACTGGAACTTTCTTCTCAGCAGCGATAGCTTTAGCCTCTTCCAAAGTCATGTCTTGCCAGAAATCGACACCAGTAATTTCTTTGATAGCATCCACCATGTGAACACGTTTAAATGGTTCGTTGATCTTAATTTCAGT
>CAUQTL010000041.1:0-11189 GCA_963521035.1 uncultured Streptococcus sp. | reverse complement strand
AAAGAATTTCGTATTTAGCCATTGATATGTTCCTCCTTTTGGTCTAATGACCCCATGACTTTGCAAGGGGTAAGTGAGGTTCGCTCACAACAAACTATTATACTAGAAAAAAATTTTTTACGCAAGTAAAAACACCGAAATAAAAAAAGAAGATGACGAATCATCTTCTCAAAAACTATAAGTTTTTAGTCTTCTTTTTTCTTGCGAGAAAGAAGTCCAAATCCACTAAGGGCTCCAAGAAGTCCAAGTGCTGCTAGGCTAGCATGATCTTCTGTACCAGTGTTAGGCAATTCTTTTTGACCTTCAACATATTTAGGTGTTGCTGGTTTAGCAGCTGTGTCAGTTGCTACTGTTGCATCTGCTTGAGCTGGTGCCGCTGGTTGAGTTTGATTTGGTGTTGCTGGTTGTCCTGGTTCTGCTGGAGCTGTTGGAGCTGCAGGTTGTTCAGGAGCAGTTGGTCCAGCGGGTTGTGGAGTCTGTGGTGTTTGTGGTGCTGGTCTGTAGTTGCTACCACCATTTCCACCACCGTTATATCCATCTCCATTATATGGATTAGTTTCTGGAATGCGTTTAGGAATTACCGTTACTGGGACGTCTACTACTACAATTTCTCCTGTTGGTAGTTTCACCTTCACTTTAACACTTGGTTTCACTCCTGGTGTTTCAGTTGTAGGGATTTCCCCAACTTCGATAATTTCAGCATCTTTTGGTAATTTAACATGACCTTTCACATCTTCTTTAGTGATTGGCGTTCCTACTTCAACCACGATTGGAGTTGCTGTAACAGTTTCTTTTGGTGTTTGTGGCTCTTCTTTACGTTCTACCACATTTACAACTGCTGGAACTTCAACTAATAGATTACCATCTTTATCCTTAACAACTACAATTACATTCTTCTTACCTGGTGTTTTTGTATCAGGTTGTTCTTTGAATGTAAATGTTGCCCCTTCTGGGAAGTCTTTAGGATTAATATTATCTTTTGCTTCTGGAGCTTTATCTGGATTCACTGTAACTTCTTGCTCTTTACCTTGAACTACAATAACTTTCGCTGGTACTTCTACGATTGAATCTCCATCTTCATCTTTAACAACTACTGTTACATCTTTAATTCCTGGTGTTTTAGTGTCAACATCTTCTTTGTACCCAACTTTTGCTTTTGCTTCTTTAGGGAAAACAGATGGATCTACAGATTTATTCACATCTGGTTGAGTATTCTCAGGATTTGCTGCTACGTATTGAGTCTTAGGTCCTACTACAGTAACTTTCGCTGGGATTTCTGCAATTGGTTCACCATTTAGTTTTGCTACAACAACAACATCTTTATCTCCTGGTGTTGATGTGTCAACTGGAGTTTTATACTCAAATGTTGTTCCGTCTGGGAAGTCAGTTGGGACAATATTTTCTGCAGGAATTACTTTCTTAGGATCTGTATCTACTGGTACATATTGTCTATATGCATCAACTACACGTACTGTTGTTGGTACTGTTACAAGTTTATTACCATCTTTATCCTTAACGATCACGTTTACTGGGTAATCTCCAGCTTCTGAAATATTTACCGGATCTTTTCCGTCAACTTTTTCGTATTCGAAAGTTGCTCCCTCTGGATAATCACCTTTGTTAATGCTATTTTCTGCAAGTGGTTGACCTTGATCAACAGGAATAATTTGTGGATTTCCTTGTACCACTTTAACTTTCGCAGGTACTTCTACGATTGTATCTCCATCTTTATCTTTAACAACTACAGTTACATCTTTTTCACCTGGTGTTTTAGAAATATCTTTTTCTTTATATTCAGGTTTTGCTTCTGCTTCTTTAGGGAATACTGATGGATCTACAGATTTATTTACATCTGGTTCGTTTCCTACTGCTACATACTGAGTCTTAGGTCCTACTACAGTAACTTTCGCTGGGATTTCTGCAATTGGTTCACCATTTAGTTTTGCTACAACTACAACATCTTTATCTCCTGGTTTTGATGTGTCAACTGGAGTTTTATATTCAAATGTTGTTCCTTCTGGGAAGTCAGTTGGGACAATATTTTCTGCAGGCACCACTTTAGTTGGATCAGTATTTACTGGTACATATTGTCTGTAAGCATCTACGACACGCACTGTTGTTGGTACTTTAACTAATACATTACCATCTTTGTCCTTAACTACAACTGTTACTGGATTATCCCCAGCTTCCGAAATATTAACCGGATCTTTTCCATCTACTTTTTCGTATTCGAATGTAGCACCTTCTGGATAATCACCTTTGTTAATGCTGTTTTCTGCAAGTGGTTGTCCTTGATCTACAGGGATAATTTGTGGATTTCCTTGTACCACTTTAACTTTCGCAGGTACTTCTACGATTGTATCACCATCAGCATCTTTAACAACTACAGTTACATCTTTTCCATCTTTTTGTTCATCTGTATCTGGTGTTGTTGTATCTACTTTCTCTTTATATTCAAAAGTAGCATTATCAGGGAAACCATACTTATCTTTATCTACAAGGCTATCCGCTGGTGTTGGTTGAGTATTATCAGGATTTGCTACTACATATTGAGTCTTAGGACCTACTACAGTAACTTTCGCTGGAATTTCTGCAATTGGTTCACCGTTAAGTTTTGCTACAACAACAACATCTTTATCTCCTGGTGTTTTTGTATCCACTGGATTATTATCTTTATCTTTGTACTCAAATGTAGTTCCTTCTGGGAAGTCTTCTGGATTAATATTTTCTGCAGGTACAACTTTAGTTGGATCAGTATTTACTGGTACATATTGTTTGTAAGAGTCAACTACACGTACTGTTGCTGGTACTTTTACTAATTCGTTACCATTTTTATCCGTTACGATAACCTTAACTTCTTTATCTCCAGTTGATGATGTATCAGGTTCTTTTTCATAAGTGAATTTCGCACCTTCTGGATAATCAGATGGGTCAATGCTATCTTCTGCTTTTGGAGCAGTTTTTGGATCTACTGGTACGATTTGTGGGTATCCTTTAACAACTTTCACTGGTACATTTACTGTTTCTTCACGTTTATTATCACCTGAACCGTATGTTACTGTTACTGGTACAGTTAATGTATCATCTCCAACTTTTCCTTTTGTTTCAGGAATCTTAGATTCATCTACAGTTTTATCATTTCCTTTTGTAGTAACCGCATCTTTAAGTTTGTCTGTTGTTGGCTTATCACCTTCTACGACATAAACAGGAGTTGGTGTTGAAACTTTTGGAGTTAATTTAACTACGAAGTTTTGACTAAATTTAGTGTCAGTATCTGAAGTTGTATCAAATGTTGGTTTTTCAGCGTCAGGTTTAGCAAACGGATTATCATTCACTTCATAACCCATTGATTTTAATACATCAAGACGAGCTTGAATTTTGTCTTCTGGAATTTTTGTTCCTGCTTTACCTGAAAGATCATTAATATTGAATTTCTCATCTAATGGTGTTTCTTTACCATCTTTATCTACAGAAACAAATTTCACTGTAGCTTTTTGAATTCCAGGTGCATATTGAATTGGAGTTTTACCGAATTTATCAGTTGGGTCAAAGTTTTCTGGAACTTTGTATCCTTTAGATGGATCGGCAGGATCAACTGGTGTTAATTCTACTCCATTGTATGTTGGAACATATCCATCTACATAAGGAATAACTACCTTACTGAAATCACCAGGTTTTGTTGGGTCATTTGGATTGTTTGGATATTTAATTGTATCTGGTGCATCTTGTGGTTTCTTACCAGCTGGATACTCAGGTGTAAATGATCCAATTTCTTTATAAAGAACTTTTGTCACTTCTGGAGTAACAGTTCCATCTTGTGCAGGAACTGGAGCTTCTTTTTCAGCCACTGTTTTATCTGCTTCTTTTACTAATAAGTAATTTTCTACAACTGGTGAATCAACTGCGTTGAATTTACCTTTTGTTCCATCAGCTGTCGCATCTGTTAATTTATCAGCTTCATTGTAAACTTGCCAATCAGAGTATGTTACATCTCCTGTTTGTGGGTTTACAGTTGCTGTACGTTTATAAGTTACTTTTTGTACTTTTTCAGCATATAAAGGAGTTGCATCATCTTTGTTTGCATCTTCTTCTTTTAGATACTTGATTGTACGTGTTACTTCTTTAACTAAATCTTCACGTGTTAATCCTGCTGGATATTTACCAAGATTTTCGTCTCCTTCTTTTACAGGTGTATCTGCTGTTTTTGGAGATACTGGAGCTGTTGTACTTGGATTTGTTGGATCAGTTGTTACTGTTGGATCTACTGTAATTAAGTCTAATACGTGAACAGTTACTTCTGCTTCAGTAGATTTCTTACCTTCACTATCAGTTGATTGTACTTTTACAGTGTAATCTCCAACTGTAGTTGTATCTAATCCACCGTCATTACTTACAGCAACCGTCGGTTTAGTAGTATCATCTCCATCACGATCATCTTCTAAGTCAGTTGCTGTTGGTTTTGCTACTTCAACAACTTTATCAGCATTCCATTTGTCAGCTGCTTTAGTTTTATAAACATAAATATCTTTCTTAGCTTCTACTTTTGGAGCTTCGTTGACAATGTTTGCATAACTTGGTTCAGAAACGTTTCCTACTGGTGAAACTGAAGTTGCAGCAATCTTCTCATTACCTTCATGTGTATGAAGACTAACATCTTTAAGACTTACTTTTAATTTACCTTCAGGAGTTGTTTCTACTTTAGTATCTCCTTGATACCAACCATCATCTTTTTTCTCTAATTCGATAATGTCATTATTTGGTAATGTGATTTCGATTTTCTTACCAATTTCATTTTCAATTTGTAATGCTTTTTTAATTTCAGCAATTCTTTTAGCTATTTCTTCATCTGATAAAGTAACTCCATTATTATCAGCTACTTTTTTAAGATTAGCTTTAATCTCATCATCTGATGGAGTTAATGAACCTGGTGCATCACCTGTATTTACTAATAAGTATTTATCTTGATTTTTCGCATCAGAATCTCCTACAATACTATCTGTGTGGACTTCTTCAACTGTAGCTGATTTAGGTTTACGAGCATCAATATAGATTGTTCTATTATAGTAGTAATCTGGATTATCAGTCCATCTTAACCCATTAGCTTTATAGTTTCCATCATAAGCGTAAGGTCCTTTATCTCCAGTCCATAACCATGGGTAAATTCTATTTCCTTCAGCATCTTGAGTACCCATTCCACCTGTTCCTGTAACTTTAAATGTAGCATCTCCTACATAATCATCTTCAGTTGTAAATGGAATTGAGAATTTTTTTGATGTTTCTCCTGCAGCTTTTAGATTGTTTTTACCATATTGAACTGCATTTACATCCATACTTAATGTATTAGTCGCTTCATCATAACGAACATTTGTTAAGTATCCTTGATCAGTCCAAATAGATTCACCTTTTGCTTTAGATAAGTCTAATTTTTTGTAGTTTGTAGTGGAAACTGTGCCTAATTTAACACCTTTTGGAACTTGTACTTTAATGTTAAATGTACCACCGTAAGGGAAAGTATTTTCAACACCACCAACGTTTTTCAATTCAAGGTTTAATTTACCTTCTTGAGAACGTTTATATAATTTATCTTTTGTGAATCCGTACTCTCCACTCTTACCTTCACTAGTAACGTTTGTAGTTAATTGCATACCCGGACCAGTAGCAAGACCTACACCACCGATAATGAATCCATCTTGAACATCTTTAAAATTACCATCATCTTTTGCTTTGATTGTAACTTTAACTTTACTTGTTCCTTCTGGAACATGATAAATTCTTGCAATATTATTCCAACTATCAGATGGTGTTCCTTGATTTGAACCTGCTGGTCTTCCTGTAGCTTCCGTTGGAGTGCTTCCATCTCTCATTGGAATAGAAGCAATTTTCTTACCTGTGTATGCATCTGTAATTTCTACACTTACTTCTTCACCTTCACTAGATAAAGCAGCTTTACCATATGCTCCATTGTAAACCATATTGAAGAATAATTCAGAATTAGGGTTTACGTCATATTCTTTAGATAAAGTAACACCTTTACTTCCTAATTCAAGATAGTAATCTCTATCTTTAACATTTCCTCTAGCATCGTTTTTCATTCCATCTAGAGTAATAGCACCACCTAAGAACTTACCATCTGCTGTTGGTTGGTTTTGAGTAGCAGTTGAAGCATCATGTTTCCCATTGTCATCGTAAGCTTTCGCTGGTTTTGGAGCTTCTGTTCTCTCACCAGCAACAGTATAATCTGTTGGTGCTTCTGGTTTAACAGCATTTACATAGTCTTTTGCTCCGCCAATTTTCCAACCGTTTAATGCACCTGCTTCAGCTTCTGCTGCAGTGATTTTTTTAGTCTTCCAATTGTAAGTTACTTTACCGTAATGTTTTTCACTTTGAAGATTATTTACTTGATCTTCAATCGTTTTACTTTTTGATTCTACTGCAGGACCTGAGAAATTAACTGCACCAAATCCGTTACTCATGCTTTCAAAAACACCGTTTGCTGGGTTATTACCATAACCAGCTC
Source organism: uncultured Streptococcus sp. (assembly GCA_963521035.1). Classification (GTDB taxonomy): domain Bacteria; phylum Bacillota; class Bacilli; order Lactobacillales; family Streptococcaceae; genus Streptococcus. Next base: position 4,672 of record CAUQTL010000041.1, on the reverse strand, counting down.
TGTTATTATTAATTGGAGCTCCCCAGTTTTCGGCATTATTTAGATAGTAATTCAGTCTATCTTTTTCTTGTTTTGCTTCTGTTAGTGCAGCTTGAAGTTCTTGTTCTGTAGCATCGGCTTTGGCTGCTGCTGTTGTAGCTTTTGTTTTTTCTTCTTCAGCTTTTGCTACAATAGCACGTAAAACATCTAGTTTTTCTTTGTTTGTTTTACCTTCACCTAAAGCTTCTTCTTTTGTAATTTCTACTTTTACTTTATCGATTGCAGCTTTTAATTCAGTATTTACAGTATTAATATCATTTTTATATCCTGTCGCTGCTGCAGATCCATCTCTAAATCCACTTTCACCTTGACCTGGAATAGCTTTTCCATTACGTGAATCTTGGTTTTTGTTTTCTTTCTTGTCTGCAGATGCTTTTGGCATACTTTCAACAACGAAAGCTCTGTTTTTCAATGAACTTGTTGAAAAATCAACTTCTTTTTGTGTCGCTTTATCGTTTGACAAAAGGGCTTGAGCCTTAGCAAGTTCTGCTTTTGCTGCTTCAATGGCTGAGGCAGTCTTTTCAGTTAGACCTGCTTTCTCAAGAGCTGCTTCCATACGAGCAATAGCTGCTTCCAATTTGCTTGTGTCAGCCTTTGAAGCTGGTGCTAGAGCTTCTTCGGCTTTTGGTGTTTCAGTCGGTGCTGTTGGTTGCGTTGCTGCAGGCGCTGGTGTTGATGGTTGCTCAGCTGTTGGTGTAGCAGTTCCAGTCGAAGCTAGAGGCATGGTTGAATCTGCTTGATTTCCAGCATCAGAGTTAACCTTTTCGCTAGTCACTGTAGTTGATGTACCTTGCTCGTGAGCCTGAACAGTTGCTGCTCCACCAAACATCATGTAAGCTGCTACAGCTACTGATGCCGCACCAAAACTATACTTACGGATTGAAAAGCGTTGCACTTTTTGTCCGTGATTTTTTTCCATTCTTGAATACATGGTTTCTCCTTTTTTATTTATATATTAAATCAGAATATGGTTGAGGTATTTTAAATTTCGTTCTTAAGTAGGGAAGGAAACATTAAAGTAGTCTCAATACAATATCCATTATTTCTATTTTATAACGTTTTTCAGCAAATAGTCAATCAAAAAGAGCTCTATCTCAGCATTTTCCTATATTATTTTTGTGCTCAAAATTCAAAAAAAGAAGGAATCCTCCTTCTTTTTATCATAATAACTTTTTATTTTATTTTTACGGTTTAATACGGTGCAACATACGTGGGAATGGAATAGCTTCACGGATGTGTTTTGTTCCTGCTGCGAAAGTTACCATACGCTCGATACCGATACCAAATCCTCCGTGAGGAACTGTACCGTATTTACGAAGGTCAAGGTAGAATTCATACTCAGTACGATCCATGCCAAGTTCGTCCATTTTTGCGACAAGGGCATCGTAGTCTTCCTCACGCATAGACCCACCGATGATTTCTCCATAACCTTCTGGTGCAAGCAAGTCTGCACAAAGCACGCGCTCTGGATTTCCAGGAACTGGTTTCATGTAAAATGCCTTGATGGCTGCTGGATAGTTCATGACAAATGTTGGCACACCAAAGTGGTTTGAAATCCAAGTTTCATGTGGTGAACCAAAGTCATCACCATGCTCAAGATGTTCGTAGTCAGCGTCTTCATCATTCTCATGCTCTTGCAAGAGGTCAATGGCTTGATCGTATGAAATGCGTTTGAATGGCTCTGAAATGTAGCGTTTCAAGAGTTCTGTATCACGCTCCAAAGTTTCCAAGGCTTGAGGCGCACGGTCAAGAACACCTTGAAGAAGAGCTTTCACATAAGCTTCTTGCAAGTCAAGTGACTCATTATGTGTCAAGTATGAGTACTCTGCGTCCATCATCCAGAACTCAGTCAAGTGACGGCGTGTTTTTGATTTTTCAGCACGGAATACGGGACCAAAGTCAAAGACACGACCAAGGGCCATAGCACCTGCTTCTAGGTAAAGCTGCCCTGATTGGCTCAAGTAGGCTGGAGTTCCGAAGTAGTCCGTTTCAAAGAGTTCAGTTGAGTCTTCCGCTGCATTTCCTGAAAGAATTGGGCTATCAAACTTCATGAAACCGTTCTTGTCAAAGAACTCATACGTTGCGTAGATGATCGCGTTACGGATTTGCATCACGGCCACTTGCTTACGAGAACGAAGCCACAAGTGACGGTTGTCCATCAAGAAGTCTGTTCCGTGTTCTTTTGGTGTGATTGGGTAGTCTTGAGATTCACCGATTACTTCGATGTCTGTGATATCCAACTCATAGCCAAACTTAGAACGTTCGTCTTCTTTGACAATTCCTGTCACGTAGACAGAAGTTTCTTGGCTCAAGCGTTTGATGATATCAAACTTCTCAAGTCCCACTTCTTCACCAAATTTTTCTAAAAAGTTTGGTTTAAAGGCTACACCTTGGAAGAAGGCTGTTCCATCACGCAATTGCAAAAAAGCGATTTTTCCTTTTCCTGATTTGTTGGCAACCCAAGCACCAATCGTCACTTCTTGACCAACATAGTCTTTTACATCAATAATCGTTACACGTTTTGTCATTATTTTTCCTTTTCTTTTTTATTCTTTATGGCAAACCACCTCTATATTGTTCCCATCTGGATCAATCATAAAAGCAGCATAATAAATCGGATGCTCACTGCGATAACCAGGAGCACCATTGTCTAGCCCACCTGCCTCTAAGCCAGCCTCATAACAAGCTTGAACCTCTTCCTTATTTTCTGCTAAGAAAGCAAAGTGAATAGGATTTTGCGTCCCCTGAGCTAACCAAAAGTCAGCACCAGGATGAGGGCTATTTGGGGCAAGAAAACTGATTAGAGAAGTAGTTTTAAAAGCCAATTTATAGCCCAAAGGGGCGAGAAAACTCCTATAAAATCCTTCTGAAATTTGTAAATCCTTTACCTTAATTTCAAAATGATCAATCATTCTCACTACCCATAAATGCTTTCAAACGTTTAACTGCTTCTTTAAGCGTGTCTAGGTCTGTCGCATAGCTGAGGCGGACATTTTCTGGCGCTCCAAAGCCAGCTCCTGTTATGAGTGCCAAACCAACTTCCTCAAGAATAGCTGTTGTAAAGTCAGTCACATCCGTATAATCTTTCATCTCCATAGCTTTTTTAACATTTGGAAAGAGATAGAAGGCTCCTTGTGGCTTAACGACTTCAAAACCAGGGACCTCACATAATAGCGGATAAATGGTATTGAGACGCTCCTCAAAAGCTTGACGCATGATATCAACAGAATCCTGTGGTCCTGTTAAGGCTTCAATAGCCGCATATTGAGAAACAGATGTCAAATTTGAAGTTGTTTGTCCCGTCAATTTACTCATAGCTGCAATGATTTCAGGATCACCTACCGCATAACCAACTCGCCAACCCGTCATGGCATAGGCCTTAGATACACCGTTGATAACAACGGTTTGCTTACGAATTGCTTCTGATAGACTTGAGATTGGAACAAATTGATTTCCATTATAAACAAGGCGACCGTATATATCATCTGCTAAAATCAGAATGTCATGCTCAACTGCCCAATTTCCGATAGCTAGTAATTCTTCACGAGTATAAATCATACCAGTCGGATTAGATGGTGAATTCAATACCAAAACCTTAGTTTTATCTGTACGAGCTGCTTCTAACTGCTCTACGGTCACCTTAAAGTGATTGTCTTCCTTAGCAGGAACAAAGACTGGCACACCTTCTGCCATCTTGACCTGATCTCCATAGCTGACCCAATATGGGGTTGGGATAATCACTTCATCATCTGGATTGACCACAGCCATAAAGAAAGTATAGAGTGAGAACTTAGCACCAGTAGCAAATGTGACTTCGTTGGCCGCTACGGAATAACCATAATAACGCTCAAAATAGGTATTGACTGCTGCTTTTAACTCAGGCAAACCTGAAGCTACTGTATAGAAGGAAGCCTGTCCTTCTCGAATAGCTTTAACTGCTGCATCCTGAATATTTTCAGGAGTGTGAAAATCTGGTTGTCCCAAGGTCAAGAAAAGGACATCCTTACCTTGAGCTTTTAATTTTTTTGCTCTCGCATCACTAGCTAAAGTAACACTTTCTTCCATTTCTAAAACACGGTTGGATAGTTTCATAGGCCCTCCTTATTGACCAATGCTCCTGTTTCAAAATCTACTAGATAAAAATCAGAGCCTGACTTGACTTCCCAGATTGGCTTGTCTTGATAACGGCCAAAGGTAATCTTGTCAATCTCGCCAGCTCCTTTTTCCTTAGAAAGAGCTTCTGCTTTTTCTTGTGAAATACCCTGATTTAGCTGATAAACGTAAATCTTATGGTCATCTTTACCAATCAGGACAGCAAGCGCTTCTTGCCGTTTATTATGACCAAGAACACTGTAGTAAGATTCCAAGCCATTGTATAAGTCAACCTGATCAGCCTGCTCTAATCCTGCATACTGCTGAGCTAATTTTTCTCCTTCACTTTTAGCTGTTTGATAGGGTTTCATGCCGAGAGAAACCAGATACAGAAAGGAAGCACTGATAACCACAAATAAAATCGTCATCCCTAGACCATACTGCCACAGTAGATTATTTTTTGCTTTTTTTTGTCTTTTTTTCACTCGTCTATTTTACCATCTATTGGGCTTTATTACAAGTGAATATAGGAACAATCGCA
>CAUQTL010000040.1:0-12141 GCA_963521035.1 uncultured Streptococcus sp. | reverse complement strand
TTATGTGACTATTAGTCCGTCTCGCTCCGTTAGGTGCGAGACAAAACAACCACCCGCTATGCGGGTGCGCGTCGAAGGTTATACCAAAAAAACTCCGAACGCGATACAATAAAGGTGTTCAAGCCAATTGTAAAGCGAAAGGAGAAAAATATGGCACAAAAGGCTCATAGTTTATCGCACACAAAGTGGCACTGTAAGTATCACATTGTGTTCACCCCTAAGTATAGACGAAAAGTCATCTATAATCAATATCGAAGTAGTTTAGGCGAAATATTTCATCGCTTGTGTAGTTATAAAGGAGTTGAAATTATCGAGGGTCACTTAATGCCAGACCATGTACACATGTTAGTCAGTATTCCACCAAGGACAAGTGTTTCGAGTTTCATGGGTTATTTAAAAGGAAAAAGTGCACTCATGATGTTTGACAAACACGCCAATCTCAAGTACAAGTTTGGGAATCGGCATTTCTGGGCGGAAGGTTATTATGTGAGTACAGTAGGGCTTAATGAAGCCACAATTAAGAAATATATTCAAGAACAGGAAAAGCATGATATAGCACTAGATAAATTAAGTGTAAAAGAATATGAGGATCCCTTTAGGGATAGTGGTAAGTAATACTAAAGCCTCTTTGAGAGGCAAGTGACGAGTCAAGAGCAATGAGGCTTGAACAAAGTGAAAGCCAGCGTCTTTAGGCGCTGGCTGGTAATTTGGGCTTATAGCCCTGGGACAAACCACCCGTTTGACGGGTGGTCATGATTTAAGCTTTATCAATAAAAATGCTATAATAGTTGCAGAAAGGTTGGTGTTTATGGCTAGGATATTGGTTATTGAAGACAATAGTGACATTCAAGAGATTTTACGAACACTTCTTACTGAGGAGCATGAGGTGATTCAAGCCTTTTCCGGTACAGAAGGAATCATGCTTTTTGACCAAGGTGGGATTGACCTCGTTTTACTAGATATCATGCTTCCTGGGAAAAATGGGGATCAGGTTTTAAAAGCTATCAGGGAACAAAGTCAAACTCCAGTCATTATGCTAACAGCTTTGAGCGATAAGAAGTTAATCAGTCAATACCTCTTAGACGGTGCCAATGATTACATAGTCAAACCTTTTGATTTGGACGAAGTCTTTGCCAGAGTTACTGTTCAATTACGCCAAAGTGCAGAAAAACAGCCTGTGAAAATAGAAAAAACTGAAAATCTGCCACAAAATTTGAAAAATATCCAGTTTGATGCAGAAAGTTTTGAAATCAAAAATAGTCAGGAAACTATTCGTCTTGCCAAGAAAGAATGCTTAATTCTCCAAACTCTCCTTAAACATCCTAAGAAAATTTTTACCAAGGAAGAACTTTATGAATTGGTCTGGGAGGAGAGCTACCTACCTGGAGATAATACTCTCAATACGCATTTGAGTAATCTTCGTAAAAAATTAAACCAGCTTGACCCAAATCAAGAATATATTGAAACCATCTGGGGTGTTGGGGTAAGATTAAAAGGAGACAAGCAATGACCTACATGATAATTTTTGTCCTACTAGTACTCCTAATTATTTTATCGATTGCATTGATTCGCTACCATCTAGCACTTAAAAATTTGAGTCAACAGATTGAAGACAAGATTCTCACAGGTAGTATGAAAAGAGTCGGAATCAGCATTTTTTCCAAACATTTTTTACATCTCTACCAGCAGATTGAAAATCTATTTCAGGAAGTAGAGCAATCTCGACTGGTTATGAAGAGGGAAAAGCAGACTCTGGATATGGCCATCAGCAATATTGCTCATGATATTCGGACACCTTTGACTATCGCGTCAGGCTACACCCAACAATTGATAAAAACTCCTGAAAACAAAGCAGAAACCTTACAAAAAATAGCCCAGCATCTTGATATAGTTTCCAAACGTTTGGAGGCTCTCCTAGAATATCGTCGTTTGATGGAAGGAGCTGTCAAACCGAAACTGAAAGAAGTGGATTTTTCAGCTTTTATCACCAAGAAGACTCTGGCTTATTATGATGTTTTTCAGGCGGCAAATATCACGCTTGATTTTAAGGTTGAAGCTGGTTTAAAAACGAGGACTGATGAAGACTTGCTGGATCGAATTTTACAAAATCTGCTTGGAAATGTCCTCAAACATGGCAAGGAAGAAGCCCGTCTATCTTTGAGAAAGGAAAAGGAACAGCTTGTCTTAGAGATTGCAAACCTTGTTAAACAGCCCATCAAAAAAATAGAAAATCTCAGCAATCGTTTTTATTCTGAAAATCTATCAGACACGGAAGAATCCTCTGGTTTAGGCCTTTATATCACTGAGGAATTATGCCATCTTCTCGGTGCAGAGATGAAACTAAGCACAGATGGACAGTGGTTGTCGGTTTTCATTTATTTTTAACGAAATAAACCTCCTCTGTAGGCTAGAGGAGGTCGTTTTTTATAGACTTTTCTTTTTGAAAACTGCCAGTCCACTTAGATTAAAGATTACAATAACAGCTAAGGTAACTATAATAGTATAGAAAATGGATTCACTATTAGCAGTCATAGCATAGGTAAATTGCAAGGACAAATATGGCAAAATTTTGATATTTGGAAAAATGAGCATTGGCATAGAAAGTAAGATAGAGCTGACAAAATAGCCAATAAATACTGCAAGATAAGAATGACTAACATAGAGAATAAAGGAAACAATGGAAAGCCAAGCAAGGAGGCAAAGCAATTGAAGGAAAATGGTTACCAGTAGATTGCTAATAAAGCCATCAGGCATCGTTCCAAATCCATTTAAGATAGTTGCTGGAATAAAGGCAATCACAAGACAGATGATGACCTGTAAAAGTGCAATAGAAGCCAATACAAAGGCTTTCGCTAGAAAAAACTCGGTACGAGAGACACCCACTGTTAAATTATTTTTATAGAGTTTGCCGATTAAATCAACTCCAAGAACGAGGCAAGCAAGAATGATGCAGAGAAAAACGAGGTTTGAACCTTGACTAGATGCGTTAATAAGTGCTTGCACACCATTCCAACCTTGGGTTGGAATTTCCGATTCTTCTGCCTGGATTGCCATCAGATGACCCGTAGCTCCTATACTTGCTCCCATTAGCATGAGAGTAAAGAGAATAAATTCTGTAATCCAGAATCCTTTGGAACGGAAAAGACGGTAAAAGTCTGCTTGAATGGTATGTATCATGATTTTCCTCCTATTGGACCAATTGAGTGAAGTATTCTTCTAGGTTTTGACGGGCATAGTAAATCTCGTCAATGGCAACATCTGCCAAGGTTAATTCCTTGAGAATCTGTTTGACATCTTGTTCCTGACCAAAAATGTGGATTTCATTTTCTGGATTAACAACCTTGAACTGGAGCTGGATTTGTTCTTTCAATACTTGGCAAGCTTTCTCTTTGTCAGCTGTCTTAAGTACAATATAATCCTCACTTAGTGTTTCAAATTCAGCTTTGCTGATTTCACGGATAATCTTTCCTTGATCTAAAATACCAAAGCGATTAGCTACGAGGTAGAGTTCTGACAAGATATGGCTAGAGATGAGAATGGTAATCCCTTTTTCTTGATTGAGCCGTTGAATCATTAGTCGAAATTCTTTGATACCAATTGGGTCAAGTCCATTGATAGGTTCATCTAAGATCAGGAAGTCTGGTTTGGAGAGAAGGGCAATGGCGATACCAAGTCTTTGTTTCATTCCTAGCGAGAAATCTCGAAAGACTTTTTTACCTGTATCTGACAAACCTACATAGTCCAGCGTTTCTCGAATGACTTGATCAGCATTTGGAATATGCCGAATCATACAGTAATATTTCAGATTTTGATAGGCTGTTAGGTGATTATGGGCTACAGGTGATTCGATCACTGAACCTACTCGAGATAGGGCCTTGGTTAACTCATTTTCTGATTGGCTAGAAAAGAGGGAAATAGTTCCTTTATCCGCAAAGAGTAGTTGTGTAATAATTTTTATTAAGGTGGTCTTCCCAGCTCCATTCTTCCCGATAAGTCCATAAATATCTCCCTCTCTTATCGTTAGATGAAGATCCTGAAGAATAGCTTGTTTGGCAAAGTTTTTGGACAATCCATGAATATCAAGTACTGTTTTCATGATTCTCTCCTTTTGATTTATTTTGATAACTCTAGTATAAAGCATAGAAATCAAAGAAAGCTCAAGCATTTCTAAAGAGTTTCTAAAGTTTTTAGAATTCTTAAATATCAAAACCCAGTTGACACGAACTGGGCTTCTTAATTATAAAATATATTTTTCAATCGCACGCGCGACGCCGTCTTCTTCGTTGCTGGCTGTAACGTCGTCAGCTAGGGATTTGACATAATCGCTGGCATTTCCCATTGCAATGCCAAGTCCTGCAAACTGGAGCATTTCGATATCGTTATTGGCATCGCCCATGGCCATAATTTCTGAGGGCTCGATCTTCAAAATCTCTGCTAGTCGAGAAAGAGCAGTAGCCTTTGTCGTTCCAAGTGGCATGGCTTCATAAATAACAGGCTGCGAACGAACACCGCTGAATCGTTGGCAAAGCTCCTCAGCAAAACGATTCTCAAAATCGTCTGTTTGACTTTCTGTCCCCAAAAACATACCTTGGAACATGCGGTACTTGCCACTGGTTGCTTCTTCAAGAGAAATTTCAGTCAGGTCTGAAAAGACTAACTTGGCATCATTTTCAATGACTTGATTGGGCTTACCACCGAGGACAAAATAATGTTCCTCATCAAAAAGAGTCAACTGGACGTCACTTTTTTCAGCTAGGTCATAAAGGTATTCGATGTCAGCTGGACTAAGTTCTTGCCAGTCGACTAGCCCCCAGTCGCTAGTCTGGTGAGTTGAACAACCGTTATTGACAATGACATACTCATTCTGGAGGTCAAGCCCCAGTTTTTGATAGTAGGTGAGCACACCGAAAAGCGGGCGACCTGTACAGAGAACTAGTTTGACACCTTTTTCAATAGCTTGGTGAATAGCAGTGATGTGGGCTTGTGGGATTTCCTTGGCTTCATTGAGGAGAGTTCCGTCCATATCCAAGGCTAGTAGTTTAATCATAAGACTTCCTTCTTTATCTTTTGGTATTATTATAGCATATTTTAGAGGAAAGGAGGAGGAATCTTCGGGATAATCATGGTATAATAAAAGGTAATGAAAAATTCCAACGAGGCAGAGATGAAATTACTTTATACTGATATTCGGACTTCTTTGACTGAGGTTCTAACCAGAGAGGCGAAAGAGCTCGTTGCTGCGGGCAAGCGGGTCTTCTACATTGCCCCCAACTCTCTTTCTTTTGAAAAGGAACGCGCCGTGCTGGAATGCTTGTCCCAGCAGGCTTCTTTTGCAATTACCGTCACGCGCTTTGCTCAGATGGCTCGTTACCTGGTTTTGAATGACTTGCCTGCCAAGACCAGTCTTGATGACATCGGTCTTGGGATGGCCTTTTATAAATGCCTTGCGGAACTGGACCCCAAGGACTTGCATGTTTATGGCGCAATCAAGCAGGATCCTCAGTTTATCCAGCAGTTGATTGAACTTTACCACGAGATGACCAAAGCTCAAATGAGTTTTTTGGACTTGGAGAGTTTGACGGATGAGGACAAGAGGGCCGATTTACTCTTGATTTTTGAGAAGGTAACAGCCTACCTCAATCAAGGGCAGTTGGCTCAGGGAAGTCAGTTGTCCCATTTGATTGAGGCTATTGAGAATAACAAGATAAGTAGTGACTTTACTCAAATCGCCTTAGTCATTGATGGATTTACCCGTTTTTCTGCTGAAGAAGAGCGAATTGTGGACTTACTTCATGGCAAGGGTGTTGAGATTGTCATTGGAGCCTATGCTAGTAAGAAAGCCTATACTAGCCCTTTTAGCGAGGGTAATCTCTACCAAGCCAGTGTGGACTTTCTCCATCATCTAGCCTCTAAATACCAAACTCCTGCTCAGGACTGTTCTCAAACTCATGAAAAGATGGATAGTTTTGACAAGGCCTCTCGTTTATTGGAATCGTCCTATGACTTTTCAGAACTCACTTTGGATGTCGATGAGAAGGACCGTGAAAACCTACAAATCTGGTCTTGTTTGACGCAAAAGGAAGAGTTGGAATTGGTAGCCCGTAGCATTCGTCAGAAATTACATGCCAATCCAGACCTGAGCTACAAGCGTTTTCGTATTCTCTTAGGGGATGTAGCTTCTTATCAGTTATCGCTGAAAACTATTTTTGATCAGTATCAGATTCCTTTCTATCTTGGTAGAAGCGAATCCATGGCCCACCATCCCTTAACCCAGTTTGTCGAGTCTATTTTGTCTTTAAAACGCTACCGTTTCCGTCAGGAGGATTTGATAAACCTTCTTAGAACAGGTTTGTATACCGACCTTAGTCAGGCTGATATTGATGCTTTTGAGCAATATATCCGTTATCTTGGTATCAATGGCTTGCCAGCCTTTCAGCAAACCTTCACCAAATCCCACCACGGAAAATTTGATTTAGGGCGTTTGAATGCCCTTCGTCTGAGTATTTTAACCCCTCTTGAGACTCTTTTTGCTAGCCGAAAACAAAAGGCTGAAAATCTCTTGCAAAAGTGGAATATCTTTCTAAAAGAAGGAGAGGTGACCAAGCAGTTACAAGATTTGACAGCCACTATGGAAGCTGTAGAACAGGAAAGACAAGCTGAAGTTTGGAAGGCTTTCTGTCATGTTTTAGAACAATTTGCGACTGTTTTTGCTAGTTCACAAGTTAGTCTAGAGGACTTCCTAGCCTTGCTCCATTCTGGAATGAGTTTGTCCCAATACCGTACCATTCCAGCAACAGTGAACACTGTTCTGGTGCAGAGTTACGATTTGATTGCCCCTCTGACAGCTGACTTTGTCTACGCCATTGGACTGACTCAGGACAATTTACCAAAAATCGCGCAAAATACCAGTCTTTTAACTGATGAAGAAAGACAAAATTTAAACCAAACGACAGAAGAGGGAGCGCAGTTACTGATTGCCAGCAGTGAAAACCTCAAGAAAAATCGCTACACTATGCTTTCCTTGGTCAATTCTGCGCGTAAGCAGTTGGTTTTGTCGGCTCCAAGCCTTTTTAATGAAAGTGAAAGCAAGGAGTCAGCCTATCTTCAAGAGCTGGTTCATTTTGGATTTAGTCGAAAAGAGAGGAGGATGAATCACAAAGGGCTGTCTAAGGAGGATATGGGGTCCTATCACAGTCTTTTGTCCAGTCTGGTTGCCTATCACCAGCAGGGCGAGATGAGTGAGACTGAGCAAGATTTGACCTTTGTCAAGGTTCTGGCCCGTGTGATGGGTAAAAAACTAGACCAGCAAGGTTTGGAAAATCCAGCCCTCCCAACCAGTCCAAGTAGTAAGCAGTTGGCTAAGGACACCTTACAAGCGCTCTATCCTGCTGATCAGGAATTTTACCTGTCTACCTCTGGTTTGACGGAGTTTTATCGCAATGAATACAGTTATTTTCTTCGCTACGTTTTAGGCTTGCAAGAAGAATTACGCCTGCGTCCTGATGCCCGTAGTCACGGGAATTTCTTACACCGTATTTTTGAACGTGCCTTACAGTTGCCTGACGAAAATTCCTTTGACAAACGTCTAGAACAAGCTATTCAAGAAACCAGTCAAGAACGCGAATTTGAAGCTATTTATCAGGAAAGTTTGGAAGCCCAGTTTACCAAGGAAGTTCTGCTTGATGTTGCACGGACGACTGGACATATTCTCCGACACAATCCAGCTATCGAAACCATCAAAGAGGAAGCGAATTTCGGTGGGAAAGAGCAAGCCTTTATTCAATTGGACAATGGACGCAGTGTCTTTGTACGAGGCAAGGTTGACCGGATTGACCGATTGAAAGCTGATGGAGCGATTGGAGTGGTAGACTACAAATCCAGTCTGACTCAGTTCCAATTTCCTCATTTCTTTAATGGCCTCAATTCCCAGTTGCCAACCTATCTAGCTGCCTTAAAAAGAGAAGGGGAGCAGAACTTTTTTGGTGCCATGTACTTGGAAATGGCTGAGCCTGTCCAATCTCTGATGGCCGTTAAAAGTCTGGCAGGTGCAGTAGTAGAAGCTAGCAAGTCAATGAAATACCAAGGGCTCTTTTTAGAAAAAGAAAGCAGTCATTTGGGCGAATTTTACAATAAAAACAAGGCCAATCAGCTGACGGAGGAGGAATTCCAGCTCCTACTGGACTACAATGCCCATCTTTACAAGAAAGCAGCTGAGAAAATTTTAGAAGGTCAGTTCGCCATTAACCCTTATACTGAAAATGGCAGAAGTATTGCACCGTATGTTCAGCAACATCAGGCCATCACAGGATTTGAAGCCAATTACCACTTGGGCCAAGCCCGTTTTCTAGAGAAGTTGGACTTGGCTGACGGCAAGCGTCTGGTCGGAGAAAAACTCAAGCAAGCTTGGTTTGAAAAAATAAGAGAGGAGTTGAATCGATGAAGCCCATTCCCTTTTTAACTGAGGAGGAAATTCAAAAACTGCAAGAGGCAGAAGCGCACTCGAGTAAGGAACAGAAGAAAACTGCCGAGCAAATTGAAGCCATCTACACTTCTGGTCAGAATATTCTTGTCTCAGCATCGGCTGGTTCTGGGAAAACCTTTGTTATGGCAGAGCGTATTCTGGATCAGTTAGCGCGTGGTGTGGAAATTTCTCAACTCTTTATCTCGACCTTTACCGTTAAGGCTGCGACCGAACTCAAAGAACGTTTGGAAAAGAAAATCAGCCAACAAATTCAAGAAAGTAGTGATGTTGACCTCAAACACCACTTAGGTAAACAGTTAGCAGACCTACCTAACGCTGCCATCGGAACCATGGATTCTTTCACACAAAAATTCCTTGGCAAACATGGTTATCTAATTGATATTGCTCCTAATTTCCGAATTTTACAAAACCAGAGCGAGCAACTCCTTCTAAAAAACGAAGTCTTCCATGAGGTTTTTGAAGCTCATTACCAAGGTAAACAGAAAGAAAAGTTTAGTCATCTGCTGAAAAACTTTGCTGGACGTGGCAAGGATGAACGTGGTCTGCGCCAGCAGGTCTATAAAATCTATGACTTCCTCCAATCCACCAGTAATCCTCAGAAATGGTTAAGTAAGTCTTTCCTAAAAGGCTTTGAAAAAGCTGATTTTACAAGTGAAAAAGAAAAACTGACTGAGCAAATCAAGCAAGCCCTTTGGGACTTGGAAAGCTTTTTCCGTTACCATCTGGATAATGATGCTAAGGAGTTTCCAAAGGCTGCTTATCTAGAAAATGTTCAGTTGATTTTAGATGAAATTGGCTCCTTAAATCAAGAGTCCGATAGTCAGGCTTATCAGGCAGTGCTTGCGCGTGTTGTCGCCATCTCTAAGGAGAAAAATGGTCGGGCTCTGACTAATGCCAGTCGTAAGGCTGATTTGAAGCCACTGGCTGATGCTTACAACGAAGAGAGAAAGAGTCAGTTTGCTAAACTAGGTCAACTGTCAGACCAGATGACGATTCTGTACTATCAAGAACGGTATCATGAAGACACATGGGAACTAGCTAAGACTTTCCAAACCTTCATGAGTGATTTTGTAGAGGCTTATCGTGAACGTAAGCGCCAGGAAAACGCCTTTGAATTCGCTGATATTAGCCATTACACTATTGAGATTTTAGAGAATTTCCCACAAGTTCGTCAGGATTATCAGGAGCGCTTCCATGAAGTCATGGTCGATGAGTATCAGGATACCAACAATATTCAAGAACGGATGCTGGAATTACTTTCTAATGGACACAATCGCTTTATGGTGGGAGATATCAAGCAGTCTATCTATCGTTTCCGTCAGGCAGATCCGCAGATTTTCAATGAAAAGTTCCAACGCTATGCGCAAAATCCAAAAGAGGGCAAGCTCATTCTCCTCAAAGAAAATTTCCGTAGTAGTTCAGAAGTGCTATCAGCAACCAATGATGTTTTTGAACGCCTTATGGACCAAGAGGTCGGCGAAATCAACTATGATAACATGCACCAGCTTGTTTTTGCCAATACCAAACTGACTCCTAATCCAGACAACAAGGCAGAATTTCTCATCTACGATAAGGACGACACAAGTGAGGAAGAAGAGGGGCAGGCAGAAACGAAACTAACAGGCGAAATGCGCCTGGTTATCAAGGAAATCCTTAAACTACATAAGGAACAAGGTGTTTCCTTTAAAGAAATCGCCCTTCTGACCTCCAGTCGCAGTCGTAATGACCAGATCCTTCTCGCCCTGTCTGAGTACGGAATTCCTGTCAAAACTGACGGAGAGCAAAACAATTATCTTCAATCCCTAGAAGTGCAAGTCATGCTAGACACCCTTCGTGTCATTCACAATCCTCTTCAAGACTATGCCTTGGTTGCCCTTATGAAGTCTCCAATGTTTGGTTTTGATGAGGATGAGTTAGCACGTTTGTCCCTTCAGAAAGCAGAGGATAAAGTCCAGGAAAATCTCTATGAGAAACTAGTCAATGCACAAAAACTGGATAGCAGGCAGAAAAACTTGATTCACACTGCTCTAGCTGAGAAACTAAACCAATTCATGGATATCTTGGCTTCTTGGCGCTTGTATGCCAAAACCCACTCCCTCTATGACCTGATTTGGAAGATTTACAATGACCGTTTTTATTATGATTATGTCGGGGCTTTGCCAAATGGTCCTGCTAGACAGGCCAATCTCTATGCCCTAGCTTTGAGAGCAGACCAGTTTGAAAAGAGCAATTTCAAGGGCTTATCACGTTTTATTGGTATGATTAACCAAGTTTTGGAAGCCCAGCATGATCTTGCAAGCGTGGCTGTTGCACCACCTAAGGATGCAGTAGAGCTCATGACCATCCACAAGAGTAAAGGCCTGGAGTTTCCTTACGTCTTTATCCTCAATATGGATCAAGATTTCAACAAGCAAGATTCTATGTCAGAAGTCATTCTCAGCCGTCAGAATGGTCTTGGTGTCAAATACATTGCCAAAATGGAGACAGGAGCAGTGGAAAATCACTATCCTAAAACTATCAAACTCTCCATTCCTAGCCTGACCTATAGACAGAACGAAGAGGAATTACAGCTAGCAAGCTATTCAGAGCAGATGCGTCTCCTTTATGTTGCTATGACACGGGCTGAGAAAAAGCTCTATCTTATCGGTAAAGGTTCTCATGAAAAGATGGAAGCAAAGGAATACCCAGCAGGTAAAAATGGGAAACTAAATAGCAACACTAGACTTCAAGCCAAGAATTTCCAAGATTGGATTTGGGCTATCAGCAAAGTGTTTGCAAAGGATCATCTCAACTTTAGCTATCGTTTTGTTGGTGAAGATCAGCTGACTAGAGAAGCTATCGGAGAGTTGGAAAACAAAAGTCCTCTCCAAGATAGCTCCCAAGTAGACAATCGTCAGTCAGAAACCATTAAAGAAACTCTTGAAATGCTAAAAGAAGTGGAAGTTTATAATACTCTTCACCTCGCAGCCATTGAACTTCCTAGTGTTCAAACCCCAAGTCAAATCAAGAAATTCTACGAACCAGTTATGGATATGGAAGGTGTCGAGATTGCAGGTCAAGGTCAGTCAGTAGAAAAGAAAATCAGCTTTGATTTGCCAGATTTTTCAACCAAAGAAAAGGTAACAGGAGCTGAGATTGGTAGTGCCACCCACGAACTCATGCAGAGAATGGACCTCAGTCAGCGACCAACACTTGTTAGCCTGACGGAAACTCTCAAACAAGTTCAAACCAGCCCAGCTGTCAGAGACAAGATTAATCTTGCTAAAATCCTTGCATTCTTTGACACAGCACTTGGGCAGGAAATTCTTGCTAATACAGACCATCTCTATCGTGAGCAGCCTTTCTCCATGCTTAAAAGAGACCAAAATAGTCAGGAAGACTTCGTTGTCCGTGGAATCTTGGACGGCTATCTGCTTTATGAGGATCGTATCGTTCTTTTCGACTACAAGACAGACCGCTATGATGAGCCAAGTCAACTCATTGATCGCTATCGTGGTCAGTTAGCCCTATATGGAGAGGCTTTATCACGAGCCTATTCGATTGAAAATATTGAAAAATACTTGATACTACTCGGTAAAGACGAAGTTCAAGTTGTAAAAGTATAAATCTAGAAAGGAGACCTCATGACACTTCCAGTTAGAAAATCCCTGCACGATGCG
>CAUQTL010000039.1:0-12267 GCA_963521035.1 uncultured Streptococcus sp. | reverse complement strand
AATACAAGTTATTTTGATTTGACTGGCTTGTCTTGAGCTGTTTGCAAGGCTGTAGCAATGGTATCTGCATACAATTTAGCTCCGGCTTCAATTTTACTATTGTCACTTCCAAAATGGACTTGGTCTGTTCCAGTCCAAATTTCTGGATGTTCCTTAGCAGCTTGATTCCAATCGGCTATCGTGATATAAGGAGTCTTCTCTGCCAATTCTCTCATATAGGCAGCCGCCTTCTCAACGATTGCATAGGTCTCTTTTGTCTTATCTCCTTCATAAGGAGTCACCAAAACCATATGGTGCCCCTTAGGAAGATTTTTCACGATACTATCCCAGTCTTCCTTGTAATTTTCAGGATTATTTACCCCAGTTGCAATCACCACCATCTTTGGTAGAAATTTATTCTGGCTATTGTTGAGCATGATTTCATTGGCAGTCTTAGTTGTTCTGCTGACCTGTGCATTAATCTGTGCTCCAGGAAGGGCTGTCTGCAAGGCTGTATTAGCTCTTAGTGCTACCGAATCACCAATTAACATAGTGCCATCAGCAATTCCTAAACTATCAGCTTCTGCTCGTTCTGTCATTACCTTGGTCTGGTTAATATTTGTTGCAGCTTGCTTCAAGCCATTGACAGTTAAGTCTGTCTCAAAAGCTCCCACTTGTGGTGCCAACAGAGTTACTAAGAAGACAATGAAGGCTAAAATTCCAGTACTTGCTGCAAGGATTGTATGAATATGAGGCAGGGGACGAAGGGTTTGTATAATAGGTGTGTCCTTTCCTGCAATCCACGGCTCCAACACATAAAATGATAGGCTGGCGAATCCATAAGAAAAAATCAAAGTTAATAACACAGCAAGAAGATTTGATGTCAACTGTGAAAAAATGATATAGAAAGGCCAATGGAAAAGATAAACCGCATAGCTAGTATCCGCTAAAAAGCTGATAATCTTTGGCTCCTGCACGTTAGGAGTCTTTTCATGTAAGACACGCGCCGCCAGAATCATAGCAATGGCCGCAAGGCTGGCAAGCAAGAAGCCCATAAGATAGGCAAAGAGATAGGTAAATTTGACAAAGAAGGTCAAAATGAGTAAGAAGACAAAACCTCCCCCAAAAACTAAAAGGGTCTTGCGTAAATCCCAGATTTTATCCAATTGCTTAACTAGGGAAGTCGTCTGACGAACGCCTACGATAGTTGCTAACACACTTCCCAAAAAGAATGGATAGACATGAGTTAAACTAGAGAAGTAAACAGAGGAATAAGAGGTTACTAGAAAACTACCAATAAACATGGAGAAGAAGCTGATCAAGAAGGCAGCAGCTGATAAGAGAAAAACCATCCCCTTCAACTGACCATTTGATTTAGCCTGTTTGGATAAGAACCAAACTGCCAATCCCCAAAGAATATAGTAGTGAACCTCAACTGCCAAACTCCAATTATGAACAAACAAATGAGGAATGAACTGAGATTCATAACTCCCACCTGTTAGGATTTCATAGAAGTTGGTCATGAAGCCTAAGACACCCGCAATCTGACCCCCAATTCCAGCCACATAATCTTGCCGAACTAGAAAGGTAAAGGGCATGGTCACCAAGACCATCAAAACCACAGGTGGCACAATCCGATAAAAGCGTCTCCTAAAAAATCCTATCAAATCAATCTCATGCTTTTTAGAAAATTCTTCGATGAGTAGAGCTGTAATCAGGAAACCTGAAAATGTAAAAAAGACATCTACCCCGAAAAATCCTCCAGGAAAGATCGTCTGAAAGAAATGATACAAGAGTACCAAAAGTAAACCTGTAATCCTAATCAAGGAAAACCATTTAATACGCATACGAGTTTATTCTCCCTTTCATTATACACTTTATTCTATCAAAAAAAGAAGAAAAATCCCAAGAGAAAACTTAGGATTTTTAGCTTATATCTATTCCGTTTTAGAAATTGCGTCCTGACTTATTATAGCCATATTTTTCAACAAAATACTCACGGAATTCCAAGAGATTGTCATCCATGATGGCTTGTCGCACTTGCTTCATCAGGTTAAGCAAGAAGTAAAGGTTATGGTAGCTAGTCAAGCGGATACCAAAGGTTTCATCAGCCTTGAGCAGGTGACGAAGATAAGCGCGTGTATAGTTCTTACATGTGTAGCAATCACACTCAGGATCCAGTGGCGTAAAGTCCTCAGCAAACTGGGCATTTTTGACAACCAAACGACCTTGACTGGTCATACAAGTCCCATTACGAGCGATTCGAGTCGGCAAGACACAGTCAAACATATCCACCCCACGAATCACACCATCAATCAAGCTATCTGGAGCTCCCACACCCATCAAATAGCGAGGTTTATTTTCAGGCAGCAGTTGGGTTGTAAAGTCCAAGACTGCATTCATCTCTTCGTGGGTTTCTCCCACCGCCAAACCACCGATAGAGTAGCCTGGGAAATCCATGCTGACAAGGTCATTCGCTGATTGGCGACGCAAGTCTTCAAATCCTGCCCCCTGCACAATCCCAAATAACCCTTGGTCATGTGGACGACGATGAGCCTTCAAACCACGCTCAGCCCAACGGCTGGTACGCTCGATTGATTTCTTAACGTAGTCGTAAGGTTGATAAAACTGAGGACATTCGTCAAAGGACATCATGATGTCTGAGCCCAGATTGTTCTGAATAGAAATGGCTTTTTCTGGTGATAGGAACATCTTAGAACCATTGAGATGGTTTTTAAAGGTTACCCCTTCTTCTGTGATATTGCGGCTATCTGCTAAGGAATAAACCTGAAAACCACCACTATCTGTCAAAATAGGCTGGTCCCAATTCATGAACTTGTGGAGACCACCTGCGCGTGCGATGAGTTCATCTCCAGGACGAAGCCAGAGATGATAGGTGTTTGACAGGATAATTCCCGAACCCATCTCCTTCAATTCTTCAGGCGACTGAGTTTTGACAGTGGCTTGTGTCCCAACCGGCATAAACATTGGTGTCGGGAAAGTACCATGGGGTGTGATGATTTCTCCCAGACGAGCTCCTGTGTGTTTTTCTTTCTTAATCAAACGATATTTGATTGGTGAATCTGACATTTTTTACCTCCGAAGCTGGGAAAGACAGTCCCAGTTCATACTTTGTGCCCAAGGGCATACTGTATGATTTTATCAAAAAAAGTAGGAACTGTCACGAACTATGGTATAATGAGAGAATGAAATACCCAAAAATTGATTTAAAAACCGTTCGTCTACAGGCCAGACAATTTCAATCTGAAAATCCCCGCCTCTTTCTCGTCTATCTCTTACCTAGCATGCTAGTCATCTTGTCTGGCTTCCTCAATCCCTTAGAGCGTATCAACGAGTCTATTTTAGAACAACCCTTTTTAAGCGTGTTTGGCCATATATCCCAAGCCTACCTTTTCCCACTATTAGTCTCCTTTATCGGAGCTATTCTTCTAACCAGTTCCGTCTATACAACGCTAAAACTTATAAAGAATCCAGATACAGAACTATCCGTCAAAAATAGTCTCACTCTCTTTAACGAAGAGCACTTTTCACAAACCTTTTTGACTCTCCTTCTCAAACGCTTCTATCTCTTTTTATGGAGCATTCCTAGTTTACTCGGGATTTACTTCCTCTTTTACAGTAGCTTTCTAGCCAAGAAATTCGTTTCCCTTCACCCTGAGTTTCCCAATCTGGATCTCACGTCAATTGAAACCGAGCGTTTCCTCATGACCTTTGGTCTTTACTTTCTAGCAAGTATTTTCTTGATGATTATAGGAAATAGTCTCTATATTCCACAATACTATGCCTATTCACAGGTAGAATTTCTCCTCTGTGACACACTAGACTTGGGACAAGCAAAACCAGGACAAATCCTTAAAACCAGCCGTTTCCTGATGAAAGGTTACAAGTTTCAGCGTTTTGTCCTAGACTTACAACTCCTTCCTTGGTATTTCCTCAATTGGATTACCTTTGGAATTGCTAGTTTCTCACTCCTACCCTATATTCAAATCAATAAAATAATTTTCTACCGAGCAGTATTGGCTCGAAAACGTCCAAAAGCTTGAAGGTTTTCCCTCAAGCTTTTTTCTATCAATGAGTTTCTCCGCCTACCAACTTGAGGTCCTGATCTCCATGTTCTATCATGGCGCCGATTGCCGCTTCTATCCCTCGCCTAATATCCACTAAACTCATAGCTGGGGTAGTCGGTCTATTCACCACCTGTTCCATCATATAAGGAATATGCATAAACCCTGCCTTAACATGTGGAAATTTCTTTTCGACCAAATAAAGGACCTGATACATCAAATGATTGCAGACAAAAGTCCCTGCAGTATTGGAAACAGAGGCCGGCAAGCCCTCTTTTTTTATAGCTTGAACCATCGCTTTAATCGGCAAACTACTAAAATAGGCCGAAGCACCATCTGAGCGAATGGGAAGGTCAATCGGTTGATTGCCTTCATTATCAGGAATGCGTGCATCATCTTGATTAATGGCCACTCGTTCTGGCGTCAAACTAGATCTTCCACCTGCTTGGCCAATACAAAGGATAAAGTCAGGTTGATAACGGTTCATCTCTTCTTCCAATACTTGGGCCGATTTGTGAAAGACTGTCGGTACTTCTAGCCAACAAACCTCAGCACCATAGATTTCAGCTGGTAAACCTTTAATGGCCTCCAAGGCTGGATTGACCTTTTCCCCTCCAAAGGGCTCAAAACCTGTCACTAATACTTTCATTCCTAACTCCTTACAAACGATTCCATGAAATTCTGTTCTTAAACACAAGTATAACATATTTCTCTTATTCTGGAATGAAAAGGACTAGCGAGATTAGAATCGACCTTCAAATTTATTTAAAAAGGAAAATGCTAATCAAGGCTAAAATAGCTGGTCCACCTTGCTTCAAAATAATTTTCTTATCTGCTGTAAGAGAGCCATAAGCCGCAGCCCCAATCACAAATAAGACAAAAATAGTCACAATTTCTAAATTCTGTGAGAAATAAATCCCATACAAGAGAAAGACTCCTAGTAGAGCATTATAAATCCCTTGATTTTTAAACAATGACCTTACAGACGGACGAGCCAGTTCTTCCTTTTCCATGTTAAAGACACGACTGGTTGCATCTGATTGCGTTGCAATACTTTCCAAATAAAAAATGTAAAAATGCTCCAAAGCAACAATCGTTGCTAAAATGATTGTAATAATTGACATCTATTTCTCCTTAAATTTCTATATTCTCAATCCACAAAACCAATTTATTTAATAAACGGTTGAGTTCTGTTTTTTCAGATTCTGTTAAGATACTTTCCATCTCTTCCTTAACCTTGATATGCTTCAGAGGGGGATTCACCACTAACTGCTCCTTGGCATACTTCGTAGCCTCTACCAACACTTCCCGCTGATTTTCAGGATTACGATGACGCTCCACCAAACCTTCCTTTTCCAGAATTTTGAAATGTCGGGTCAAAGCAGCCTGATCAATCTTCAAACGCTCCTGAACCGCTATTTGATTACAAGGGGAATGCTTCAGCAAAAACAGTAAAATCTGATACCGTGTCAAACTAATCCCAAGTCTTTTTTCAAACAATTGCGTACTCGCTTGCTCAGACAAGCGGAGTTGATAAAGCAGATCTTGAATCTCTATCATTTCTTTCTCCTATCTTGATTTATCAATAGTTGACTAATCAATTGTGTTATAAAGTAAAATTGATTGCAAGAATGTTGCTTCAATCATTACAAAATGGTAACTTCCATTTTCCATTCATATTGATACTCAATGAAAATCAAAGAGCAAACTAGGAAGCTAGCCGTAGGTTGCTCAAAGCACAGCTTTGAGGTTGCAGATAAAACTGACGTGGTTTGAAGAGATTTTCGAAGAGTATGACAAAGAAAAAACGAATGAGACTTACTTCCTATCATGAAAGCTAGATCTCATTCGTAAAAATTATATGACAGAGTCTGGTTTATCCATTCATTGAAACGTGAACGTGGTCATAGTGGTTTTCTGTCACGCTACCACGGTCTGGCATTGGGTTCCAAGTATTAGCTGGTCCATATTTGCTATCGAATGGAGCATAGAAACGTTGTTTCCAAATAATGTAACTAATTCCACGACTGGCCATATTTTGAATAGCGTATTCCGCAATCTTATCCCCTAGTTCTGAGCTTTCTGGTACCATAAAGTCGATAGCCAAACCTTTTCCGTGATCTCCACTGTCTCCTGGACGGTAACCACTAAAGGATGTAATACCAAACAAGTTGGCGATTTCTTCTTTAAAGGCAGCTGTTTGTGGTTGAAGGCCAGCATTTTCAGCTTTTGCTACTGCCAGTCCAGCATAATCGGGCGCAGCTGGAGCCGCGTAAGTTGCTGAAGTTGTTTTCGTCTCTTCTGGTTGATAAGTAGAAACTGCTGTTGTAGCTTCATTTGATGAGGCTTCTTTTACTTCTTCTGAACTTGTTGCAGTTGTTTCTGTTGTTTTTTCTTCTACTAGAGTTGTAGTTGTTTCCACTGCTGACTCGGTTTGAGGGCTTGCTTGTGTTTCCTGCTTCTCAGCTGGAGTCGTTGCCTGAGGAGCTGCTTCTGCAACTGCACCAGTTGTTTCGGCTGTTTGCTCCTCTGAGACAAAAGTCTCTGTAGATGGTGCCACTTCTTCTGCAGTAGCAACTGTCTCTGCAACTTCTGAACTTGATGCCACTTCTTTTGTTCTTGTAGTTTCTACCGCTTTTGGAGCTTCTGCAATCGGTTGAGAAAGGTCTGCAACCTGAACAGTTTGATCATCAACCGTCACTTGATTGGTTGTCAAATCTGCTGTCGCAGTTGTCACTTCTTCACTAGAATCTGCTTGAGGTGTTTGGATTTCAACTTCCGTTACTTCTTCTGCTTCATTGACAGTCGTTGTCAAAACAGTTTCTGGGAATATCAAGTCCATATTAGTGATTTTATTCAAATTCGCAAGAACTGTGACATCTACACCCAAGGCTTCTGCAATGGTGCTCAAGGTATCACCATACTGAACGGTATAACTTGTTTTGTTATCCGTTTTAGTCAAATCGTTTTGGATTTGCTCAAGACTACGTGCAGTCCAAAGAACTTCTTCTGCTTGAGTTGCCAATACTGGGGCAAATGACAAGGCTACTGTTGACGCTAATAATATTCTTTTCTTCATTCTTTCAAATTCCTTTCAAATGAGTACCTGTCTATCATAACACAAAAAATGCAGAAAAAAAGCCCTCTCGGGCCTATTTAACAGAACTGTCTATTCCTTGTAACAAACTCGGTTACTTGAAATAGTTTGTTAGGTCTCTGTCACAAAACTGACACAATCTTTTTATCGCTCAGCCTTAAAAAAACGGGAAATATCTGCTAACGCTTGAATCCTGTGATTACCTTCATAAGTCGACTCTAAAAAGTTGAGGCTTTGAATCCCACTATTCTGGGCAAATTCCACATCCAGAGTCCGATCCCCTATATAATAAGTATTGTCAGGATTCAACTGATGCTTGTCTATCAGATAGGTAGCCGCTTCTGAACTTGGCTTCCGCGCAAAGCCACTCTGACTGGTTAAAATCTCTGTAAAATAGGACTCCAAACCCAAGTCTCTGAGAATGGTAAGAGCATTGTCTCCCTTATGAGTGTAAACAAACTGCTGAATTCCTGATTCGTCTGCCCAAGCTAGCACATCACGCGCACCTGGCATCAAAACTACCTGAGCATTCTTCTCAGCCAAGCTCTGGGCACGCACCTGATTTAGCATTTCCACATCCAGCTTTCTCTCTTCCGCCACCTGCACAAGTAAATCCTGCACAGAATACTTGAGGATAAACTCTCTCACCTGCTCCTTATCATAAGGAATAGAAAACTGAGCAAAAGTTTCCTCAATCCCTGATAAAATCGCTTCATAAGAGTCCAATAAAGTCCCGTCTAAATCCCAAATAAAAGCTGTTTTTTGCATTTCCTATCCTTTCAAGCTCATATAGCGCTGGTAACGGTAACGTAGAAATAACCAACGAAAACCATTATCCAAAAGGGTTCCGGCCCAAATACCGGGCAAACCCCAACCAAGCACAATCCCCATCAGATATCCTGTTCCAATGCGGATACACCACATTCCTATACTTGTCGCATAAAAGGGAAGCCGAGCATTGCCCAAACCCTGCCAGACTGCTGTATAGATGACTGTTCCTATCGTCATAGGAGTACCAAGTAGTGAAAAAAGTGTCACTAGAACACTAGCCTCCACCGCTAGAGAATCAGTCGTATATAGATGAGTTAGTGGTATACCCAAAGCATAGATACTGAAGGTCAAGGGTAACATGAGAAGCAGAGAAAGCCAAAAGGTTTGCTTGCTCAAACTAGCGACTCTTTTCCAATTATCCTCCCCAACTGCTCGGGCCACCAGCATGACCGTTGCCGTAGCAACTCCAAAAGCAGGCATGTAGTTAAACTGGGTCAAGACTTCTCCGACTGCATTTCCAGCGACTGCCTCTGTCCCAAAAGAAACAACCAAGGCAATGATAACGACATCACCAGCTCGCATCATAAGCCGCTCTCCAGCTGCTGGCAAAGCTAAGGTCAATAGTTCCTTATCTAAACCAAAAGTCGGTTTCTCAAAAGGCAACTTTAATTGCGACCATAAAATCACAAGACCTACCAAACGAGACAGAATTGTCCCCCAAGCAACACCAGCTATCCCCATATCCAGAACAAAAATAGCTAGACTTGAAAAAAGAATATTCAAGGCATTTGATAAAAGACTCACATAGAGGGGCAAACGTGGATTATGAGTTGCACGAATCAAAGCTCCCAGACTAGTCATTAAACCTAAGAGAACAATCGATCCACCTACCAAAGATAGATACAGTCCACCACTCTCGGCCACAGTCTGTTCAGTCCCCAAAAGTCCTATCATCTCTTGCCCAGCGAAGATAGACAAAGCTCCTAAAAGGAAACTTACTAGTAAAGTAATCTTCAACGCCTCAGTCACATGGTAGGCTAGCTTAGACTGATTCTTCTCCCCTAAACTCTTTGAAATAACACTGGAAATAGCAGCTCCCAGAGCTATGAAAATCGCCTGATAAATCGTGATAATATTGCCAGCTACTGATACACCCGAAATAGCTATCAAGCCCAAGTGGGCTACTAAGTAACTATCCACCATCCCCATGAGCATCTGCAAAAAATTTTCGCCCATAGCTGGCAAGGCAATATTAAGAATGTCTTTATTTTTCTTAAACAATCCTTCCTCCTGATGAAAAGAAACTCAGTTGGTTTCCCAACCGAGTTTACTCCCTCTGTCTTAAAGCCCTAAATAAGCTTCAACCGCTGCTTGCATGTCAACAGCAGCCACTGTTGTTTTATGACGAACTGGCGCTGTTTCAAGGCCATCAACCGCTGGTGGCACTGCCACTCCTGAAATGTCATGTAATTGAGCCAAAGCTTCAAAGTCTGTCAAGCCTGCTTTTCCTGTTACAGCTTCTACTGCAACCACTGGGAACTTGTATGGACTAGCTGTTGAAGCAATCACTGTCTTAGTCGCATCGCCGGTAGCCGCTTGGTATTTTCTATAAACAGCTGAGGCAACCGCCGTATGTGGATCCTCGATATAGGCATCTGTATCATAAACACGTTTAATTTCTGCCGCAGTTTCTTCCTCAGTCGCATATTCAGCTGCAAAGAGTTCCAGAATCTCAGCATCAAAGTCTGTCAATTCATATTGTCCTTGTGCACTCAAGGCATTCATGAGTTCAGCTGTCTTAACCGCATCGTTCCCCAAAAGATGGAAAATCAAACGCTCCAAGTTTGAAGATACTAAGATATCCATAGATGGACTAGTCGTTACCTTAAACTCACGTTTCTTGTCGTAAACACGTGTCTTAAAGAAGTCTGTCAAAACATTGTTGTCATTTGAAGCACAGATTAATTTGCCAACTGGAAGACCAATTTGCTTAGCATAAAAGGCAGCCAAGATATTTCCAAAGTTTCCAGTTGGTACTGTGAAGTTGACCTTATCACCAGCCACAATCTCACCAGTCTTAACCAACTGAGCGTAGGCATAAACATAATAAACAATCTGTGGTACCAGACGACCAATATTCATAGAGTTAGCTGATGAAAATTGCAACTTATTGGCCGATAATTTTTCACGAAGGACCACATCATTGAACATATGCTTAACGTTGGTTTGAGCATCGTCAAAGTTACCATCAATGGCGATAACATGAGTGTTATCACCAGTCTGAGTGGTCATTTGCAACTCTTGCACCTTGCTGACACCATCCTTTGGATAAAAGACGATAATCTCAGTACCAGGAACATCCGCAAACCCTGCCATAGCAGCCTTCCCAGTATCACCAGATGTCGCTGTTAAGATGACAATCTTATTCTCCAAACCATGCTTCTTAGCAGCTGTTGTCATAAAGTATGGCAAAATAGATAAGGCCATATCCTTAAAAGCAATTGTTGAACCATGGAAAAGCTCCAGGTTGTATTGCCCGTCTAATTTCACTAATGGTGCGATAGCTGGAGTATCAAACTTGCTATCGTAGGCATTGTTGATACAGTAGTCCAACTCTTCAGCTGTAAAGTCATCTAAAAATGCTGACAAAACAATCTTAGCAACTTCCTGATAAGAAGCATCTTTCAATTTGTCAAAGTCCAAATCTACCTTTGGATAAGTAACCGGTGTAAATAAACCACCGTCCGTCGCCAAACCTTGCAAAATTGCTTGGCTAGCAGTTACTGTATTGTTGGCGTCACGCGTTGATTGATAAACTAATGTCATTACTCTCTATCCTTTATCTATAGTCTCATCCATTATATCATGATTTTTCAGAAAATTCTCCTTTTATAAGAGAAATTATAGGCTCAATTCTTCTTTCAAAGCCTGTAAGTAGGTCATTTCTTGCTTATTTCTCATCTTCAGTCCTTCCTCGGCTAGCAGGAGTAAGTCTTTGGAAATTTCAATAATCGCAGTTTCTTCCTCATCTGTAAGCCTCTTCTTAGAAAATTGTCGTCTTAAAAACTTATAATTTCGCCCAAATTCTTTAAAGAAAGGCGCTGTTTCTAAGTAAGCTTCTAACATATCTAAATTAACCAACAATCCTAAGTGAAAAGCTGCTGAAGCGAAGGTTCTATCTAGAGGTTGAGTACACACACTACGAAACTCAACTGTTCCGCGAGTCGTTAAGTCTTGATACTGATAACTACGATGAGTTTCAAAATCTTTCTCTTGAGGATAAATAATAATCTCATCCCCATTAAGTGCATATGCTTGGATTTCAGGTGTAGCCAAATAGTCCCTCGCCTGAATCGGATAAAAATAATAGGTTTGCCCATCTCGTTCCGCAGTAAAAATTGCAGAATGATCTAGATAATCAAAAAAATCATCCTCATCTTTAAAGAGTCTAGCATTGACCCCGACGTTTTCTGGATAGATACCATGCATCGATTCTTCCCAGAAAATATCCCTTGAAATTTTCGTATCCCAATCCTCACCTGAAAACTCAGAATTGGCAAATAAATAAGCCTTAACTGCTTCAATTTGGGTAAAAGCATTAATCACCCGTAAGTAGTTAGACTTTGAAACATCCAACTGTACCTGACTCCCACAGATAAAAGCACCATATTCAGGGAAATGATGCAAGTCTGATTTAGTCACATTTCTACTCAAATTCAAATAGTCCATCAGCATGCGATACCGTGGGAAAGCCACTGGACAATTCTCATTTTTATCCCAGTTGGGATGAATACCACAGCCGACAATAGCATGATTTGATTCAGCTAACTTCTTCTGGATTACTTCCATATAAATACTAAAACGTTCTTCAACCTCTTGTATCGTTTCAGCCTTACCAAATGCAAACTCAATCGTAGTATAGGAAACTTCAAATAAAATAGTATCCTGACTTACTGGGTCCACTAACTGAATAGGAGTCCCAAAATCATCTACCTTTTCGACAGTAAAATCCAAAGCAGAAACTAAATATCTGAATAAGTGTTTGATAACTTCAACATCTGTAGCATCCCCTTCCAAGTTTACAACAGGATATTCCAGCTCAATCCCGACAAACAATTCAGGATTTTCTTTAACATTTTTCAAATACCGATGTTTTAATAAATCGATAGAACGAGACATACTTCCCTACACTTTCATAATCTAAATAAAATTTGAATAACTATTATTATAGCAAAAGTAATATAAAAAGGAACGAAGATTTACCACGTTCCTTAACTCTATACTATACCGGCGGCCGGGGTCGAACCGGCACGTCCTTGCGGACACTGGATTTTG
>CAUQTL010000038.1:0-12527 GCA_963521035.1 uncultured Streptococcus sp. | reverse complement strand
GTGCGCGTGAAGTCACTCGTAAAAAATCTGGTTTGGAAATTTCCAACCTTCCAGGGAAATTAGCAGACTGTTCTTCTAACAATCCTGCGGAAACAGAACTCTTTATCGTCGAAGGAGACTCAGCGGGTGGATCAGCCAAATCTGGTCGTAACCGTGAGTTCCAGGCTATCCTTCCAATTCGCGGTAAGATTTTGAACGTTGAAAAAGCAAGTATGGATAAGATTCTTGCTAATGAAGAAATTCGCAGTCTTTTCACAGCGATGGGAACTGGATTTGGTGCAGAATTCGATGTTTCAAAAGCCCGTTACCAAAAGCTCGTTTTGATGACCGATGCCGATGTCGATGGAGCCCATATTCGTACTCTTCTTCTAACCTTGATTTATCGTTATATGAAACCAATACTAGAAGCTGGTTATGTTTATATTGCCCAACCTCCAATCTATGGTGTCAAGGTTGGAAGCGAGATTAAAGAATATATCCAGCCAGGAGCGGATCAAGAAATTAAACTCCAAGAAGCCTTGGCCCGCCATAGTGAAGGACGTGCCAAACCAACCATTCAGCGTTATAAAGGTTTGGGTGAAATGGATGATCACCAGTTGTGGGAAACAACCATGGATCCCGAACATCGCTTAATGGCAAGAGTTTCTGTAGATGATGCTGCAGAAGCAGATAAAATCTTTGATATGTTGATGGGGGATCGAGTAGAGCCTCGTCGTGAATTTATCGAAGAAAATGCCGTCTATAGTACACTTGATGTCTAAAAAATCGGGAGAAGTAGTTCCCTTGGTCTAAAAAATATGATATAATCATTACGATTGTTTCAAGTTAAAAAGGAGTTTAATATGTCTGGTAGTCTAGTAGTATATCTTATAATTGCAATTGCAATTATATTGCTGATTTCATATGCTATAGCAATTTATGTACGGAAACGCAATGAAAGTAAATTAGCAATTTTAGAAGAGAAAAAAGAAGAGCTGTACAATCTTCCAGTTAATGATGAAGTTGAAGCTGTAAAAAATATGCACTTGATTGGACAAAGTCAAGTGACTTTCCGTGAGTGGAACCAAAAATGGGTTGACCTATCTCTTAACTCTTTTGCTGATATCGAAAATAATCTTTTTGAGGCAGAAGGCTATAACAACTCATTCCGTTTTTTCAAGGCCAGTCATCAAATTGACCAAATCGAGAGTCAAATTACCTTGATTGAAGAAGATATTGCGGCAATTCGCAATGCTTTGGCAGATTTGGAGAAACAAGAGTCTAAAAATAGTGGACGTGTTCTTCATACCTTGGACTTGTTTGAAGAGTTGCAACACCGAGTGGCTGATCATTCTGAAGAATATGGCCAAGGTTTATCTGAAATCGAAAAACAATTAGAAAATATCCAATCAGAGTTTTCTCAGTTTGTTACTTTAAATACTTCAGGTGACCCAGTAGAAGCTGCTGTAATTTTGGATAATGCTGAAAATCATATCTTGGCTTTGAGTCACATTGTTGACCGCCTGCCAGCGATTGTAAAAACATTATCTAAAGAGCTACCTGATCAATTGGAAGATTTGGAAGACGGTTACCGTAAACTTTTAGATGCTAATTATCATTTTGCTGAGACGGACATTGAGTCTCGCTTCCAATTGCTTTATGAAGCTTTGAAGAAAAACCACGAAAATGTTGCTCAATTAGAGTTGGATAATGCTGAGTACGAAAATACTCAAGTTCAAGAAGAAATCAATGCACTCTATGATATCTTTACACGAGAAATCGCTGCTCAAAAAGTAGTAGAAGGCTTAGTTGCCACCCTTCCTACGTATTTGAAACACATGAAAGATAGTAATGCTGTTTTAGTAGAAGATATTCAACGATTAAGTAATAACTACCTGCTTTCTGAAACGGATGTTAGTCATGTTCACAGATTACAAGCTGAGTTAGAATCTTTAGAAGAATCTGTATTGGAATTAACTTCTGAACAAGAGGAACATTCTGAACCTTATTCATTCCTTGAAGATCGTTTGGAAAACTTACAAGCGACTTTGAAAGAAATTGAGGATGAACAAGTTGCGGTTAGTCAACGTCTTGCTCAGATTGAAAAAGATGACATCAATGCTCGCCAGAAGGCAAATGTTTATGTCAATCGTCTTCATACAATTAAGAGATATATGGAAAAACGCAATCTTCCAGGTATTCCTCAGAATTTCTTACAGTTGTTCTTTACAGCAAGTAATCATACTGAAGAGTTGATGGCTGAGCTAGAAGAAGCCCAGGTCAATATCGAAGCTGTGAACCGTATGCTTGAAATTACAACAAATGATATGGAAGCACTTGAAGAAGAAACCTATAATATTGTTCAATATGCAACATTGACAGAACAATTACTACAGTATTCGAACCGCTACCGCTCATTTGATGAACGAATTCAGGAAGCCTTTAATGAATCATTAGAAATTTTTGAAAAAGAATTTGATTACCATGCTTCATTTGATAAGATTTCGCAAGCTTTGGAAGTTGCAGAACCTGGTGTAACCAACCGTTTTGTTACTTCATATGAAAAAACACGTGAGACAATTCGTTTCTAACATAATAAAAAAGATTTGGTTCTGTGAGAAGCAGAACCAAATCTTTTTTATTGCTTAATTGTTTTTAAAAATGCCCAGTTACCAATGGATCTTGATCCGTATTCTAAGTCCATATAGTCCAGTAATACATAATCATTTTTTTCATAGAAAGAGGCATTGTTTGCTGTGCTTGTAATGAGTCCTAAGTGCTCACAGCCTTTTGATTTGACATAGGGTTCAATTCCTTGTGTCAGAAAAGTACTGCCTATTCCCTGTCCCTTACTTGCTGTATTGACAGCTAAAGCCATCAAATACCAATCAAACTCTCCTGATTGTTCTAAGTGTTTTTTGGAACGTTTTACAAAGTCAAAGTATTTAAAAAGATTAAGTGGTCGAATGTAGCGAAAAATTTTTGTTCCGCCATTTCGTAGATAGGATAGTATACAGAAATCCTTTTGTTGCAAAAGGGCAACTGCTAGTAATTCTCCATCTTGTTCAGCAATTAAACAGTTTCCTTTTTTAATATAGACTCTAGTAAGCAGAATTTGCAATGTTTCTACGAAAGAAGGATAGGAATCAGCTTTCTTTAAACCATCAGTTATTATCGTTAAAAAAGGATAGTCAAGAAAGGACTTGGCTAATAGTTTTCCAATTTTTTCGTACTCCTCAATTCTTACCTCTCTATATATTATGTCTCCCATGCTTGTCTCCTTAGTTACCTATAAAACTGTGTTTGATAGGATTTAAAGATAAAAAATTGGAGATGATTAAAAAAGCAAGTGAGAACCTCGTTTTGTGCTGTAAGGTTCAAAAAACTTTTTAATCTCTCCAAAATGTTATTTTGTTGGAATCGAAATCCCAATTAATTTTTCTGAATAGAGTGTTTTGATATTGGCCTCATCAATAGAGTCCTTATCAATTTTACGTTTCAAGAAAAACTCTTGGATGGCTTCGATTTCGGTTTCGCGAATAGCACGGTGTTTATTTGAAATGAGGATTTCATAGTGAAGCGGAGCTTGGGTAAAAATAACATCAGTATTCCCTGCAGAATAGACCTCAACAAGGGTTGCATCTGTACTTTCTAGCTGGCTTTTTACAAGTTGCGAGTGTGAGTTTGTCGTATTGATTAGCTTCATAACATTTCCTCCGATTTTCTAATTCTATTATAGCACTTTTTAAATAAAGTAGCTTGCTTTATACTCAATGAAAATCAAAGAGCAAACTAGGAAGCTAGCCGCAGGCTGTACTTGAGTACGGCAAGGCGAAGCTGACGTGGTTTGAATTTGATTTTCGAAGAGTATTAGTCAATCTTATGCTGTTTTTTCCAAGATTGGATAGCCCATTTATGGCTACCACGTTTGAGGTTTTCAATAGCCTCGTCAATAGGGAACCAGGCAATATGATTAAAGTCTTCTAATGGTTGTTGTACTTCTTTGAAGGAAGTTGCTTCATAGAGGTAGGCAGGATTGTAGTAGTAGGTATCACGGTGACGAGAGTAGAAATATTCGTCAGCTTGTCCGTAATAGCTACCAATTTCAGCTGTGAAGCCAAGCTCTTCAATCAATTCACGTTTTAGGGCTTCTTGATGATTTTCACCTGCTTCAATTTCGCCACCTGGTAAGAACCAAGCGCCATTAGGCGCTTGAACAAGAACAATTTGTTTTTGTTCAGCGTCAGGGATAACTGCATACACTCCATAGCGTGCAACATAGTCTGTATTTGCTTTTTTTTCTCCAAAAGTTGGGTTTGCCATTGCATTTTCCTCATTATCTAGTATTGTTATTATTATCTTAATGGACAAAGGGCAAGCTGTCAAGAAATTACAGTTATTTTAGTAAAAAGAAGCAGAAAATTTTCATTTTCTACTCCTTTTCTATAGGATTTATACTTCTTTTTCAGAAGTTTTCACTTCAGCTTTTTTGGCAGACTTAATTTGAATCTTGCCCTTGCTGGTCATAACTGCCTTGAGGTCTTTTTCGCTTGGATTTTCAAGGTAGTAGTCAGTGATAGCGTCCTCTATATAGTCTTGAATAGTACGACGAAGTGGGCGTGCCCCCATTTTTGGATCATAACCGAGGTCAACCAATTTTTCCTTGACTTTGTCTGTCACATCGAGATGAATGTTGTTGCTAGAGAGGCGCTTATTAACATCAGCTAGCATGAGCTCGACGATTTGAAGGAGATTATCCTTGCTGAGAGCCTTAAATTCGATAATACCATCAAAACGGTTCATAAACTCTGGGCTAAAGAAGTTACCGAGTTCACCGAGAACAGAGTTGGTACGTCCTTCTCTAGCAGCCCCAAATCCAACGCTGGCTTCTGCCTTACCTGTACCTGCATTTGAAGTCATGATGATGATGGCGTCCTTGAAGCTAACGGTACGTCCTTGTCCATCTGTTAAACGACCATCGTCCAAGACTTGAAGGAACATATGCATGACATCTGGATGGGCTTTCTCTACTTCATCCAAGAGAATAAGAGAGTAGGGATTGCGGCGGACTTTTTCAGTTAATTGCCCAGCCTCGTCATAGCCGACATAACCTGGAGGGGCACCGACTAATTTCGCCACACTGTGTTTTTCCATATATTCACTCATATCAAAGCGAATCATGCTGTCAGCAGAACCAAAAAGTTCAATGGCTAGTTGTTTGGAAAGTTCTGTCTTACCGACACCAGTTGGTCCGACGAAGAGGAAGCTTCCGATTGGGCGGTTAGGCGTACCGAGACCGACACGATTACGGCGAATAGCCTTGGCTATCTTATCAACTGCATCGTCCTGTCCAATAACATGAGACTTGAGGTCTTCAGCTAGATGGATGAGTTGAGATTGTTCTTTCTCTTTCAAATCGCCAACAGGAATGTTGGTTTTCTGCTCGATAATGTGCTCAATGGTTTTCTCACTGATGATAGGAGTATCTTGGTCTGTGACCTTTTTCTTTTGCATTTCCTTATACTTGGCAATCTGGTCGCGGAAATAAGCCGCCTTCTCAAAATCTTCCTCTCGTGTAGCTTGAGATTTGAGATTTTCAGCCTCAATCAAGCGCTGATCAATTACTTTAGGATCGACAAAATTCAAGGTCAAGTTCATCTTAGAACCAGCTTCATCCAGGAGGTCGATGGCCTTGTCAGGCAAGAAGCGATCTTGGATGTAGCGATTGGAAAGAGTTGCAGCTGCTTCAATTGCAGCATCGGTATACTGAACGTGGTGGTAGTCTTCGTATTTCTTTTGAATTCCTTTGAGGATAGTGATTGTTTCTTCCACTGTTGGTTCATCGACCTTAACAGGTTGCATACGACGCTCTAGGGCTGCATCCTTTTCAATGATACGGTATTCATTGAGGGTAGTAGCACCGACCAATTGCAGTTCTCCACGAGCAAGGGCGGGCTTGAGGATATTTCCTGCATCCATATTGCCATCGCCTGCAGAACCAGCACCGACAATTTCATGGATTTCATCGATAAAGAGGATGATATCCTCACGTTTGCGAATTTCTTCCATGAGTTTTTGCATGCGTTCTTCAAATTGTCCACGGATACCCGTTCCTTGAACTAGGCTAACCACATCCAGACGGATGACTTGTTTGCCTTGTAGTTTATGGGGAACATCTCCATCAACTATTTTCTGAGCTAGACCTTCGACAACGGCAGTTTTTCCGACACCTGGTTCACCGATAAGAACAGGATTATTCTTGGTTCTGCGATTGAGAATTTCGATGACACGGATAATCTCATCGTCGCGCCCAATAACGGGGTCAATATCTCCACGACGGGCAATTTCAGTTACGTTGATACCAAATTCTTCCAGCAGGCCTTTTTCTTGGCTTGGTGGAGGAGTTTGAGCAGGTCCACGATTTTGGGAACCATAACCGCCATTTCCACCGTAACCTCCACCTGATTGGGTTGGGGGAGTCGGAGGAGTATTGCTAGAAGGTCTAAAATTATTTAGGTCATTGAAGAAATCACCGAAAGGATCAAAGTCACGATTGTTCAGATCAGTTATACCTTTAAAGAGGCTATTGTTAGGATCTGTCTTGATAATCTTATAGCAGTTTTGACAGAGGTCAATTTGTTTTTGCTTTCCATTGAGATTGGTATAAAGATGAATTGTTGAGTCATTGATTTTACAGTTTTGACAAAGCATACATCTACCTCATTTCTTTCTTTAGCTTGACCTGTCCAAAGGTCAATAATAGTCAAATTTCTATACTCTCATTATAACAGGATTGGGGTGTAAATCAAGTAAAAAGATTGAGGCTTTGAGAAGTTATTATAATGAAAATATTTGTGGATTTGGACTATAAAAAAATCCTATTTGTGAGACAAAAAGGATTTTGGTTAGACATGCAGGGTGTAATCCCAGCTTGTTTTGTATTAGTAAAGGAGTTCGTAAATCTCCATTGCAATCAAGTCAATGCTGTCAAACGTATAAGTTTCGCGAGCTTCGACATCACGAAGGGTAAAGATTGAGCCGTTTTCTTCGTCGTGGCTGTATGCAACTTCTGCAACAACAACTCCTTCGCGTTCAAAATTACGTTTTAAATTTCCACCGTCTTTTGTCATTGCTTCAAGGCGGT
The DNA here is from genome assembly GCA_963521035.1 of uncultured Streptococcus sp. Lineage (GTDB taxonomy): Bacteria > Bacillota > Bacilli > Lactobacillales > Streptococcaceae > Streptococcus. The sequence goes on along the minus strand of CAUQTL010000038.1, from coordinate 5,404 downwards.
TGATGATTCTAACCAAATGTGATTCCATTTTGATTCTCCTTCATTTCTTATCGTTACTATTTTACCATAAAGGAGGTCAACTTGCCTAGAAAAAACTAAGATTTCTTGCTAATTCTACTAGCTTAAAGGTTTTTTGAATAAATTAGACAAAAGATTTGAATTTTAATTCAATACATGTTATAATCATACAGTATTCTATTTTAGAAAGCAGTGTGACTATGAATTTTTCTTTTTTACCTAAGTATTTACCTTATTTTAACTATGGGGCTGTCGTGACGGTTCTCATTTCTATCTGTGTTGTCTTTTTTGGGACTATTTTGGGTGTTGTCTTGGCTTTTGGGCAACGTTCAAAGTTTAAACCGCTTGTTTGGCTCGCCAACTTGTACGTTTGGATTTTCCGCGGGACACCGATGATGGTTCAGATTATGATTGCCTTTGCCCTTATGCACATCAATGCTCCGACTATTCAGGTTGGAATTTTGGGTGTTGATCTTTCTCGTCTGATTCCAGGGATTTTGATTATCTCTATGAACAGTGGTGCCTATGTTTCTGAGACTGTTCGTGCTGGGATTAATGCGGTTCCAAAAGGTCAGTTAGAGGCGGCCTATTCTTTAGGGATTCGTCCTAAAAATGCGATGCGCTATGTGATTTTGCCACAAGCAATCAAAAATATCTTGCCAGCATTGGGGAACGAATTTATCACTATTATCAAGGATAGTTCCCTCTTATCAGCTATCGGTGTTATGGAGTTATGGAATGGGGCTACAACAGTTTCTACAACAACCTATCTACCTTTAACACCACTTTTATTTGCAGCCTTTTATTACTTGATTATGACCTCTATTTTGACAGTAGCCTTGAAAGCTTTTGAAAAACGTATGGGACAAGGAGATAAGAAATAATGACAGAAACCTTGATAAAAATTGAAAATTTACATAAATCCTTTGGAAAGAATGAAGTATTGAAGGGCATCAATCTCGAGATTAAACGTGGAGAGGTTGTCGTTATTATCGGTCCTTCAGGGAGTGGGAAATCTACCTTGCTTCGCTCTATGAATTTGTTGGAAGAAGCGACCAAGGGTAAGGTTATCTTTGAGGGAGTTGATATTACGGACAAGAAGAATGACCTGTTTGCCATGCGTGAGAAGATGGGCATGGTTTTCCAACAATTTAATCTTTTTCCTAATATGACTGTGATGGAAAATATCACCTTGTCACCTATCAAGACCAAAGGTGAGAGCAAGGCAGTTGCTGAGGAGAGAGCCCAAGAGCTTTTGGAAAAAGTTGGTTTACCAGATAAGGCAACTGCTTATCCACAGAGTTTGTCAGGTGGTCAGCAACAGCGGATTGCTATTGCGCGTGGTTTAGCTATGGAACCTGATGTTTTGCTTTTTGACGAGCCAACTTCAGCCTTGGACCCTGAAATGGTAGGTGAGGTATTGGCTGTTATGCAAGACCTTGCTAAGTCAGGGATGACTATGGTTATCGTAACACATGAAATGGGATTTGCTCGTGAGGTGGCAGACCGTGTTATCTTTATGGCAGACGGTGTGGTTGTTGAAGACGGAACACCAGAACAGATTTTTGAACAAACCCAAGAACAACGGACTAAAGACTTCTTGAGTAAGGTTTTATAATCTATTTTAAAATTTCAAGACAAGATTAGTGAAAAGCTCGACCAGAGCTTTTTCTTATAGTTTGAAACTATAGGATAGCCTAGGAAAGAAGTGTTAGAGGGGACCAGTAGTTTTTGGTATAATGGAAGATATTTGAAAGAAAAGAGAAGTGATATGACACAGATTATTGATGGGAAGGCTCTAGCAGCGAAGTTACAAGGACAGCTGGCTGAAAAGACTGCAAGATTAAAGGCAGAAACGGGGCTAGTACCTGGTTTGGTAGTGATTTTGGTTGGGGACAATCCTGCCAGCCAAGTCTACGTTCGTAACAAGGAGAGGTCAGCCCTTGCGGCTGGATTCCGTAGTGAAGTTGTGCGAGTTCCAGATACCATTACTCAAGAGGAATTGTTAGACTTGATTGCCAAATACAATCAAGATCCAGCTTGGCATGGAATTTTGGTCCAGTTACCATTACCAAAACATATTGACGAAGAGGCAGTTTTATTAGCTATTGATCCTGAAAAGGACGTAGATGGTTTCCATCCCCTAAACATGGGGCGTCTTTGGTCTGGTCATCCAGTCATGATTCCTTCTACACCTGCAGGAATTATGGAAATGTTCCATGAATACGGGATTGACTTGGAAGGTAAAAATGCGGTCGTCATCGGTCGTTCCAATATCGTTGGAAAACCTATGGCTCAGCTTCTTTTGTCCAAGAATGCTACAGTGACTTTGACACACTCACGGACTCATAATCTTGCCAAGGTGGCTGCTAAAGCAGATATTCTGGTGGTAGCAATCGGTCGTGCCAAGTTTGTGACTGCTGACTTTGTCAAACCTGGTGCGGTTGTCATTGATGTCGGGATGAACCGCGATGAAAATGGGAAGCTCTGTGGGGATGTTGATTATGAGGCAGTTGCCCCACTTGCTAGCCATATTACGCCAGTTCCTGGAGGTGTAGGTCCTATGACCATTACCATGCTGATGGAGCAAACTTATCAGGCAGCGATTCGGACATTGGACAAGGACTAGGAAAATGAAATTCGTATTTGATTTGGATGGGACGCTGTCTTTTGACTATATGACCATAGATGAAGAGATTAGGCAGGTTCTTTTAAAGGCTGAAGATTATGGACATGAGGTTGTATTTGCCTCAGCACGCTCTTATCGGGATTGTTTGGGCTTATTAGGTTCCGAGCTTAGTCAGCGCTTGGTCATAGGTTTGAATGGTGGTGTAGCCTATTATCTGGGAAAAGCTATCTATGAAATGAATCTCGATGCTAGGATTTATCAGACGCTAGTGGATTATTGCCAGACCTATAATCTCCCTTTCTTTGTAGATGATTGTTTTGACTATAGTGGTCAGATTCTAGAGAAGATTCCATTTATCTCCAGTGTGGATCCCCTAAAGGTAGCTCGTCATCAGAAGCTTGAGGACTTGGGCACTCCGATTAAGGTAGTTGTTTATATGGGAGATCATGAGACTTTGCTTGATGATTTGCTTACTCAGCTAGAAAGATTGGGGCAGACTCATCTGTCCTATCATGCTCATGAAAAGTGCCTTTATATCAATCCTTTGGATATTCATAAGGCGACAACTGTTGAAAAATTATGTGGAGAGAATGTTATTGCTTTTGGAAATGATCAAAACGACATTGAACTGTTTAAAAGGTCTCTTTATTCAGTTCAGATAGGAGATTTTTCTGGTCTTACTCCATATGCAGATGAAACGTTAGAGATAAAGGAAGCTCCTTCTCCGACAGTAGCAGCCAAAATCTTACAGACTTTTACGGAATTTAAGGGAAAATAGTAGAAAAGGAGGTATGCGCCTCCTTTTTGTTGTATAATAAATGCGAGAGGAAAAACGATGAGAGTGATTGATCAAACCTTACTAGAAAAAGTCATTATTGAACGTTCTCGTACCAGTCATAAAGGAGACTACGGCCGTCTGCTATTGCTTGGTGGGACTTATCCTTATGGTGGTGCTATCATCATGGCTGCTTTGGCAGCTGTTAAAAGTGGAGCTGGTTTGGTGACCGTTGGAACGGACAGGGAAAATATCCCTGCTTTGCACAGTCATTTACCTGAGGCTATGGCCTTTTCTCTTCAAGACCAGCAATTGTTAAAAGAGCAATTGGAGAAGGCAGAAGTGGTCTTAGTGGGGCCTGGTTTACGAGACGATGCTTTTGGAGAAGAACTAGTCAAACAGGTCTTTGCTAATTTAAGCCAAAATCAGATTTTGATTGTAGATGGAGGTGCCTTGACTATTCTTGCTAGAATAAGTTTGTCATTTCCATCTAACCAGTTTATCTTAACTCCCCACCAAAAAGAATGGGAAAAGATGTCTGGTATTGCTATTGAAAAGCAAAAGGAAGCTGCAACGGCTAGTGCCCTGACTTTCTTTCCTCAAGGAACAATTTTGGTGGAGAAAGGTCCAGCTACTCGTATTTGGCAAGTTGGCCAATCTGATTATTACCAGTTACAAGTTGGCGGTCCCTATCAGGCGACTGGTGGTATGGGAGATACACTGGCTGGAATGATTGCAGGATTTGCAGGCCAATTTCGACAGGCCAGTCTCTACGAACGTGTGGCAGTAGCAACCCATCTTCATTCAGCCATAGCCCAAGAACTATCTCAAGAACATTATGTGGTCTTGCCGACGGAAATTAGCAGTCATCTTCCCAAAATAATGAAAAAAATATCTCAAAAAGGCACCTGATTGTTTCAGGCGCCTTTATATCTTTTAGAAAAATCCTTTAATCTTTCCAACGAGGCCATCTAGACCTTCAGAACCAGAAATCAACTGTTGAGCTTGAGAGAAGTATTCTCCAAGCTGTTCTTGATTTTCTGCAACAAATGTTTTTGCAGCTTCGAAATCTTTTGTTTCAATTAACTCTTTTACTTGATTAAACAAATCTAATGGATTCATCCTATTTCTCCTTTTCTGTACTTAACTATTTAACCATCTTTATGATAAAAAATCAACTGTTGCTGCTTTTGGCTAGGACATGTTTTTATCTACAAGTTCTCATAACTAAGATTCTAACTACCAAAACAAGGTGGACATAAAAATAAAAATGTTCGGGTTTTTCTAGTGTATCCATGAAATAAAAACGGATACATGTTATAATAGAAATAGCTCTTTAATGGAGGTGTTTGAGTGGAAAATCTGAAGAAAATGTCAGGTATCAAGGCTGCTGAGTTTGTCAAGGATGGCATGGTAGTCGGACTTGGAACGGGGTCTACTGCCTATTATTTCGTAGAAGAAATCGGTCGTCGTATCAAGGAAGAAGGGTTACAGATTACAGCTGTAACGACTTCTAGTGTGACTAGTAAACAGGCTGAAGGGCTTAATATCCCACTCAAGTCTATTGACCAAGTAGACTTTGTTGATGTGACGGTTGATGGCGCGGATGAAGTGGATAGTCAGTTTAATGGAATCAAAGGCGGTGGTGGTGCCCTCCTGATGGAGAAGGTTGTTGCAACGCCCTCAAAAGAATATATTTGGGTAGTGGATGAAAGCAAGCTGGTCGATAAACTGGGTGCTTTTAAATTGCCAGTAGAAGTGGTTCAGTATGGCGCAGAACAGGTCTTTCGTCGTTTTGAGCGAGCTGGCTACAAACCAAGTTTCCGTGAAAAAGACGGCCAACGTTTTGTGACTGATATGCAGAATTTTATCATTGACCTTGCCTTGGATGTCATTGAAGATCCAATTGATTTCGGCCAAGAATTGGACCATATCGTTGGTGTTGTAGAGCACGGATTATTCAACCAAATGGTGGATAAGGT
>CAUQTL010000037.1:0-12591 GCA_963521035.1 uncultured Streptococcus sp. | reverse complement strand
CTATGATGATTCGCTCAAATGATGCAGAAGCTAGTCAAGTCGCTAGCCAAATCTTCGAAGCTCACAAGGATCAGCTTGCAGGACTTCCAGCAGCTATTCGCTCACAAGTCCTTATCAATGAGATGAAACATCATGAGACCAAAGACTTGTTAGCACTTTATCTTGATACTTATACGCACGCAACAGATGCTGTCTTTAAACGTCAGTTGGCAGCCGCTCTTGCGTACAGTACAGATGCGGACAATATCCAAAACTTGATTGCTGCTTGGAAGGACAAATTTGTGGTTAAACCACAAGACTTGTCTGCTTGGTATTACCAATTCCTAGCTCACCAAGTAACTCAGGAAACAGCTTGGTCTTGGGCTCGTGAAAACTGGGCTTGGATTAAGGCAGCCCTTGGAGGAGATATGAGCTTTGATAGCTTTGTTATCCTTCCTGCGCATGTATTTAAGACTCAGCAACGTTTGGCAGAGTACAAGGAATTCTTTGAACCGCAACTTTCTGACCTTGCTCTTAGCCGTAACATCGGTATGGGAATCAAGGAGATTGCAGCGCGTGTTGACTTGATTAACCGTGAAAAAGCTGCAGTGGAAGCAGTCGTTCTTCAGTACGGAAATGCATAAATAAGCCTAAAATAAAAAGAAAACTCAGCTATCTCATGTAAAATGCAGAGAGTTGAGTTTTTTTTAAGGCAAATTTGGTATAATGGTTTTAATAAGGAGGAGTTTCTCATGATAAAAATCTTATTAGTTGAGGATGACCTAGGCCTGTCAAATTCGGTATTTGACTTTTTAGACGATTTTGCGGATGTCATGCAGGTATTTGATGGGGAAGAAGGTCTCTACGAAGCTGAGAGTGGAGTCTATGATTTGATTTTGCTCGATTTGATGTTGCCTGAAAAAAATGGCTTCCAAGTCTTGAAAGAATTGCGCGAAAAGGGGATTACGACTCCAGTTCTGATCATGACTGCCAAGGAAAGTTTGGATGACAAGGGACATGGTTTTGAACTAGGAGCGGATGATTATCTGACCAAACCTTTCTACCTAGAAGAACTCAAAATGCGGATTCAAGCCCTTCTCAAACGTTCAGGTAAGTTTAATGAAAATACCTTGACTTATGGAAATATTGTGGTTAATTTGTCAACCAATACCGTTAAGGTTGAAGATACTCCTGTCGAATTACTGGGGAAAGAGTTTGATTTATTAGTTTATTTCCTTCAAAATCAAAATGTTATTTTACCCAAGACTCAGATTTTTGATCGTCTATGGGGATTTGATAGTGACACAACGATTTCGGTTGTCGAAGTTTATGTTTCAAAAGTCCGTAAGAAATTAAAAGGAACCACTTTTGCAGAGAATTTGCAAACCTTGCGCAGTGTTGGGTATATTTTAAAAGATGTTCAGTAAACTAAAAAAAACATGGTATGCGGATGATTTTAGTTATTTTATCCGCAACTTTGGTGTCTTCACTCTGATTTTCTCTACCATGACTCTGATTATTTTGCAGGTCATGCATTCGAGTCTCTATACTTCGGTGGATGATAAGCTTCATGGGCTGAGTGAAAATCCTCAGGCAGTTATTCAGCTTGCTGTAAATAGGGCAACAGAAGAGATTAAAGACTTAGAGAATGCTACTACAGATTCTAGCAAGACTGAGGTGAAACCAAATGTCAGCTCCAATACGGAGGTTATTCTTTTTGATAAGAATTTTACCCAGCTCCTTTCTGGAAATCGATTTTTGGGATTGGATAAGATTAAGTTAGAGAAGAAAGAACTAGGTCATATCTATCAGATTCAGGTTTTTAATAGCTATGGACAAGAAGAAATCTATCGCATGATTTTGATGGAAACGAATATCAGTTCAGTTTCAACCAATATCAAGTATGCGGCTGTCTTGATTAATACCAGTCAGTTGGAGCAAGCAAGTCAAAAGCATGAGCAATTGATTGTGATTGTGATGGCAAGTTTCTGGATTCTGTCTTTGCTTGCCAGTCTCTATCTGGCTAGGGTCAGTGTTCGTCCTCTTCTTGAGAGCATGCAGAAGCAACAGTCCTTTGTGGAAAATGCCAGTCATGAGTTACGAACTCCACTCGCAGTTTTGCAAAATCGCTTAGAGACCCTTTTTCGCAAGCCAGAGGCAACCATTATGGATGTGAGTGAAAGCATTGCATCGAGTTTGGAAGAAGTCCGAAATATGCGGTTTTTGACGACGAACTTGTTGAATTTAGCTCGTAGAGATGATGGGATTAAGCCGGAACTTGCAGAAGTTCCAACCAGTTTTTTCAATACGACTTTCACAAACTATGAAATGATTGCTTCGGAAAATGACCGTGTCTTCCGTTTTGAAAATCGGATCCATCGAACGATTGTCACAGATCAACTTTTACTAAAACAACTGATGACCATCCTATTTGATAATGCTATCAAATATACTGAGGAGGATGGTGAAATTGATTTTATGATTTCAGCGACTGATCGTAATCTGTATTTACTTGTGTCTGATAATGGAGTCGGTATTTCCGCGGAAGATAAGAAGAAAATTTTTGATCGTTTTTATCGAGTGGACAAGGCTAGAACCCGTCAAAAAGGTGGTTTTGGTTTAGGTTTATCCCTAGCCAAGCAAATTGTAGATGCCCTAAAAGGAACCATTACTGTTAAAGATAATAAACCAAAGGGAACAATCTTTGAAGTGAAGATTGCCATCCACACACCATCTAAAAAGAAAAAATAAAAATATCGCTCCAGACGGGGCGATATTTTGGATTTATCTTCTACGTTTTCGTTTGATGATAGACCGTTGAACTTTTAAAACAAGTAAGCTGGATCCGATTGCTGCGGCAAATGCAAGAGCAGGTGATAATTTTAATGCTAAAAAGATAAAACTAAAGATAGCAATACAGATACAAAAAACAGCGATATTAACAAAAAATAGGATTTCCTTGAGATTGGCATCAGATTGCGCTTCAGGTGTATAATCTTGATAGCGAGGAACCTGCTGACTTAATTCTTCTTGATAGTCTACCTCATAGGATTGTAATTTTCTTACGGGCATTATTCTCTCCTTAACAGTACATACCTATTTTATCATTTTTTCAGCAGAGAATTATTACAGAAAGGTTACAAAAAGAATAAAGTCCCTTTTCAAAATCACTTTTCTTGACACCATAATGTGAAAATGATAGGATGGATGGACACCAAATACTTATTAATATTCATAATTGCTTATATTATCAAGGAAATAGAGCTACCAAATGATTCTTTTTTACGAAAATGTGTTTCCTTATTTTCTTGATTTTATTTAATTTGATTAGTGAGATTTGTTTTGAATACAGAGACAGATTTTCTGTCTCCTATTTTTATAGTAGTAGGGTGTCTAATCGATACCTCTTGAAAAGTTAAAGGAGATAAGCATGTATCTTGCTATCAAAGAAATATTACAAAACAAACTTCGATATAGTTTGATTTTAACTACCATTTTTCTTATCGCTTTCATGGTCTTTTTTATGACCAGCTTAGCTCTTGGTCTTGTGCGAAACAACCGAGCCGCTATTGATAATTGGCAAGCGACGGGTGTGGTTTTATCTGACTACGCAAATGATAATTTGACGGCATCTTTTATTCCTGAAAAGGATTATAAGGATAAGAGTTCTAAAGAGGCAGCTCCACTGGGTTATATGTTCGCTGTGACCAATCTAGTCGGTGATAGTGAAAAGGTCAATGTTTCCATCTTTGCTCAGGAGTGGGACTCTTTTATTTCACCTAGTTTGAAGGAGGGGCGTTATCCTGAAGGGGACGATGAGGTGGTTGTGGATCAGTCCTTTGAGAATTATGGAATCAAGCTAGGTGATGCCATTCAACTCAATGGAAGCGAAGTAAGTTACAAGATTGTAGGGCTGACTCAAGGAAATAAATTTTTTACTGAGCCTGTTGTCTTTTCGAGTTTGACAACTTATTGGACCTTACAAGGAACTTTAAAATCTAATAAATCGATCTCTGCCTTGGTATTGAAAAATGATATAGAAGTGACTGGCGATGGACTGAAACAGATTTCTGTTCCAAAAATGATATCGAAAATTCCTGGTTACACACCTCAAGTTAATGTATTTTCAGGGATGGTTATTGCTATGATTGTCATCACAGGCTTGATTGTGGGTATATTTGTTTATATCATTACCATCCAAAAACTAGGACTTTATGGAATAATGCGGGCTCAGGGAATACAGATCAAAACCATTGTATGGTCTCTTTTCTGTCAAATCTTCTTCCTAGCTGGTATGGGGATCGCTTTAGCCTTGCTTGCTATTGGAGGAGTGATTTTAGTCTTGCCAGCTACCTTCTTTTTCTACCCAAGTTGGATAGCCTACTCTGTCCTAAGTTTGGTGATTTGTTTGATGGCCATGCTAGGTGGTGTCATTTCACTTCCACGCTTGCTAAAGGTGGACCCGATTACTGCGATTGCAGAATAATGAGGAGAATAGTATGACAGCATTGATTGAAATGAATCAAGTGACAAAAACCTACGGGGAAGGAAAGATGACAGTCGTAGCCCTGCATGAGACGAACTTTCAGCTAAATGCGGGAGAGTTCGTAGCTATTGTTGGGCCTTCTGGCTCTGGAAAGACGACTTTTCTAACGACTCTAGGACAACTTCAGGAAGCATCGAGTGGAAAAATTTTAGTTAAGGGGAAGGAAACAGGCAGTTTGACGGAGAAGGAGAAAACAGACCTCCGTTTTAGAGAGTTTGGCTTTATTCTTCAGGCTTCAAACTTAATTCCTTTTCTAACGGTCAAGGAACAGCTGGATTTGATTGACAGACTAGATAAGGGAAAAAATAGTAAAAGCGATCGAAAAGAGTTACTTGACTTGTTGGATTTGGAAAAGGTACAAGATCAGTATCCCAAGGCTTTATCAGGTGGCGAACGTCAACGGGCCGCAATTGCTAGAGCGCTTTATAACAATCCAAGCATCGTTCTTGCAGATGAGCCGACAGCCAGTCTGGATACCAAGCGTGCTTACCAAGTAACGGAGATGTTGGCTGCCATTGCCCACGAACAAGGTAGAGGAGTTGTCATGATTACGCACGATACTCGTCTTCTAGATAAGGTGGACCGTGTTTATGTGATGAACGATGGTCACCTAGTTGAAGAAACACATGCATAAAAAGAGAGTGAACGGTGCTGGTACTGTTCACTTTTTAATTTCAAAAGTTAAAAATAAGCCTAACTTTTTGTAAAACTCCCAGTATTCATAGCTGATTTTTGAGAAATGTGGTATAATTTTTCTTATGGAAAAGATTATCATTACAGCAACTGCTGAAAGTATTGAACAAGTTAAACAACTGCTCGAAGCTGGCGTAGACCGTATCTATGTCGGTGAGAAAGATTTTGGCCTTCGTCTGCCAACAACCTTTAGTCATGACCAATTGCGTGAAATTGCTAAGTTGGTTCATGATGCTGGTAAGGAATTGATCGTTGCAGTCAATGCCCTCATGCACCAAGATATGATGGATCGTATCAAGCCCTTCCTCGATTTCTTGGAAGAAATCAAGACAGACTATATTACGATTGGGGATGCAGGTGTCTTTTACGTAGTCAATCGCGATGGTTATTCATTTAAGACCATCTACGATGCTTCAACCATGGTGACAAGCAGTCGTCAGATTAACTTCTGGGGACAAAAGGCTGGCGCATCTGAGGCTGTTTTGGCGCGTGAAATTCCATCAGCTGAACTCTTCAAAATGCCAGAGATTTTGGAAATTCCTGCTGAAGTTTTGGTTTACGGAGCTAGCGTTATCCATCATTCTAAACGTCCGCTCTTGCAAAACTACTATAACTTCACGCATATCGATGATGAAAAGACTCGCAAGCGTGACCTTTTCTTGGCAGAGCCAAGTGACCCTGAGAGTCATTATTCCATTTTTGAAGACAATCATGGTACCCATATCTTTGCCAATAACGACCTTGATTTGATGACAAAATTGACAGAATTGGTAGAGCATGGTTTTACTCACTGGAAATTAGAAGGTCTCTATACACCTGGTCAGAACTTTGTTGAGATTGCAAAACTCTTTATCCAAGCGCGTAGCTTGATCCAAGAGGGTAACTTAAGCCATGACCAAGCTTTCTTGCTGGATGAAGAAGTGCGCAAGTTACACCCTAAAAACCGTTTCCTTGATACAGGATTTTATGACTACGATCCTGACATGGTTAAATAAAGTAAATGATTCGTTGAGAGAAGGAAGATGCAAACATTTCTTCTCTTAATTTTTCTTATTCTCCAATATTTTCAAAGAATTAGTAGGCTAGGATGCTCTATTTGATGAGATTTTTAAGACAAGTAGTGTTCTTGAGTTTGAAAATTATCCCATGTTTGCAGGTGCCAAATGGCCCTTTTTTTGGTATAATTTTTTATAATGAAAACGATTGGTAATCGCTATGTTGTGGTGGATTTAGAGGCAACTAGCACAGGTAGTAAGGCTAAAATTATCCAAGTGGGAATTGTTGTGATTGAGGATGGAAACATCGTCGATCACTATACGACGGATGTCAATCCACATGAACCCTTAGATGCTCATATCAAAGAACTGACAGGATTGACAGACCAACGTCTGGCGCAAGCACCTGATTTTTCGCAAGTTGCTAGAAAAATCTTTGACTTGGTGGAGGATGGGATTTTTGTAGCCCATAATGTTCAGTTTGATGCCAATCTTTTGGCGGAAAATTTATTTTTTGAAGGCTATGAACTAAGAAATCCTCGTATTGACACGGTCGAATTGGCTCAGGTTTTTTTCCCTGAACTGGAAAAATATAGCTTGCCGATATTGTGTCGAGAATTAGGAATTCCTCTAAAACACGCCCACACAGCCCTTTCAGATGCCCAAGCTACTGCGGAATTACTTCTTTTTTTACGAGAAAAGATGGCCCAACTTCCTAAAGGACTCTTGGAACGCTTGCTGGAAATGGCTGACGCCCTCTTATATGAGTCCTACCTGGTTATTGAAGAAATTTATCGCAGCCAATCCATCCTGAGTTCTCCAGACATGGTCGAAGTTCAAGGACTGTATTTCAAGAAAACTGGAGCTCCCCTGGAGCCACGAAAACTATCCCAAGATTTTTCTAAAAATATTTCTTTGTTGAACCTTGAAGTGAGGGAACGACAAGAAAGTTTTGCTAAAGAGGTTGGCTTGCTATTGAAAGATGAGCCTGTCTCATTAATTCAAGCTCCGACTGGGATTGGGAAAACCTTTGGATATCTCTTACCTGCTTTGTCCCAAGTGGAAAATCGTCAGATTGTCCTTAGCGTTCCGACAAAGATTCTTCAAAATCAGATCATGGAAGAAGAAGGTAAACGTCTCAAGGAAGTGTTCCATATAGATATTCATAGTTTAAAAGGACCACACAATTATCTGAAGTTGGATGCCTTTTATCGTTCCTTGCAGGAAAATGATGAAAATCGCTTATTTAGACGCTTTAAAATGCAACTCTTGGTTTGGTTGACAGAGACAGAGAAAGGAGATTTGGATGAAATCGGGCAACTCTACCGTTACCAACATTTTCTGACTGATCTTCGTCATGACGGGAATTTATCATCTCAGAGCTTATTTGTGACGGAAGATTTTTGGAAACGTAGTCAAGAAAAGGCACAAACCTGCAAGCTTTTAGTGACCAATCATGCCTATCTTGTAACCAGACTTGAAGATAATCCTGAATTTGTCAGCGACCGTTTATTGATTATTGATGAAGTTCAAAAGATTTTGTTAGCTCTAGAAAATCTGCTTCAAGAGACCTACGATATCCAGTCTATTATCGATTTGCTTGATAAGGCTTTACTGGAGGAGCAAAATAAGGTTCAGCAACGAATACTAGAAAGTATTCGCTTTGAGTGCTTCTACTTGATAGAACAATTTCAGTCTGGAAAATCTAGGAAAAATATCTTAGATTCTCTTGCCAATCTCCACCAGTATTTTTCAGAATTAGAAGTAGAAGGCTTTGAGGAGCTGGTTCGCTATTTTACAGCTGACCGAGATTACTGGCTTGAAGCAATTGAAACGAGTCAAAAGAAAATTCAAATTTCTTCTACCAAATCAGGCCGTATTCTTCTATCTTCCTTAGTGCCTGATTCATGTCAAGTCTTGGGAGTGTCGGCCACTCTTGAGATTAGTCAAAGAGTTTCTTTGGCAGACCTGTTAGGCTATCCCGAAGCTAAATTTGTTAAGATTGAAGCTTGTAAAAAACAGGATCAAGAAGTGGTCTTGGTCAAAGATTTTCCCCTGGTGACAGAAACCTCCTTAGAAGTCTACGCCAAAGAGGTAGCTGATTTGCTGATGGAAATTCAAGCTTTCCAACAACCGATTTTAGTTCTCTTTACTGCTAAAGACATGCTTCTAGCAGTATCGGATTTACTTCCAGTTAGCCATCTGGCCCAGTATAAAAATGGGGATGTTCATCAACTGAAGAAACGCTTTGAAAAAGGTGAACAACAAATCCTGCTTGGTGCAGCAAGTTTCTGGGAGGGAGTTGATTTTTCAAGTCATCCTTTTGTGATTCAAGTTGTACCAAGACTTCCTTTTCAAAATCCTCAAGAGCCCTTGACGAAAAAGATTAATCAGGAACTGAATCAGGAAGGAAAAAATGCCTTTTATGATTATCAGTTGCCAATGGCTATTATTCGTTTAAAGCAAGCTTTGGGAAGAAGTATGAGACGCGAACACCAACGTTCCTTAACCCTTGTTTTGGATAGGAGAATTGTCGAAAAGCGATATGGCAAACAAATTGTGACTTCTTTAGCAAAAGAAGCGACTGTTAAAACCGTCTCTCAATTCGAAGTTGATGAGGCTATTGATAAATTTTTAAATGAACTTTGATAAATAGTATTGTATGAAAGTATAAGGTTAGTATATATGAAACGTTCTCTCGACTCTAGAGTCGATTATAGTTTGCTCTTGCCAGTGTTTTTTCTACTGGTTATTGGCGTGGTGGCTATTTATATAGCCGTTAGTCATGATTATCCAAACAATATTTTGCCCATTTTAGGACAGCAGGTCGCATGGATTGCCTTGGGGCTTGTGATTGGTTTTGTGGTCATGCTCTTTAATACTGAATTTCTTTGGAAGGTGACACCCTTTCTATATATTTTAGGCTTGGGACTTATGGTTTTACCTATCATCTTTTATAATCCAAGCTTAGTTGCATCAACGGGTGCTAAAAACTGGATTTCAGTAAATGGCATCACCTTGTTCCAACCGTCAGAGTTTATGAAGATATCCTATATCCTCATGTTGGCTCGTGTGATTGTCCAGTTTACCAAAAAACATAAGGAATGGAGACGCACAGTTCCGCTGGATTTTTTGTTGATTTTCTGGATGATTCTCTTTACCATTCCAGTCCTAGTTCTTTTGGCACTTCAAAGTGACTTAGGGACAGCTTTGGTTTTTGTAGCCATTTTCTCAGGAATCGTCTTGCTATCAGGAGTTTCTTGGAAAATTATTATCCCAGTATTTGTGACTGCTGTAACAGGAATTGCTGGTTTCTTAGCTATTTTTATCAGCAAGGACGGTCGGGCTTTTCTCCATCAACTGGGAATGCCGACCTACCAAATTAACCGTATCTTGGCTTGGCTCAATCCATTTGACTTTGCCCAAACAACCACTTACCAACAGGCTCAAGGACAAATTGCGATTGGAAGCGGAGGCTTATTTGGTCAAGGGTTTAATGCTTCTAATCTGCTTATTCCAGTTCGAGAGTCGGATATGATTTTTACGGTCATTGCAGAAGATTTTGGCTTTATTGGCTCTGTCCTTGTTATCGCCCTTTATCTCATGCTGATTTACCGTATGTTGAAGATTACTCTTAGATCAAATAACCAGTTCTACACCTATATTTCCACAGGTTTGATTATGATGTTGCTCTTCCATATCTTTGAGAATATCGGTGCCGTGACAGGTTTGCTTCCTTTGACTGGGATTCCATTGCCGTTCATTTCTCAAGGGGGGTCGGCTATTATCAGTAATCTGATTGGTGTGGGCTTACTTTTATCGATGAGTTACCAGACCAATCTAGCTGAAGAAAAGAGCGGAAAAGTTCCATTCAAACGGAAAAAGGTTGTATTAAAACGAATCAAATAAGGAGAAAATCATGGTTAAAGTAGCAGTTATGTTGGCTCAGGGCTTTGAAGAAATTGAAGCTTTGACAGTTGTGGATGTTTTGCGTCGTGCTAATATTACTTGTGATATGGTAGGATTTGAAGAGCAAGTGACAGGTTCGCACGCAATCCAAGTAAGAGCAGATCGTGTCTTTGATGGTGATTTATCAGACTATGACATGATTGTCCTTCCTGGAGGGATGCCTGGTTCTGCACATTTGCGCGACAATCAGGCCTTGATTCAAGAGTTGCAAAGCTTCGAGCAAGAAGGAAAAAAACTAGCAGCCATTTGTGCTGCGCCAATTGCCCTCAATCAAGCAGGGCTATTGAAAAACAAGCATTACACTTGTTATGACGGCGTTCAAGAACAAATCCTTGATGGTCACTACGTCAAGGAAACAGTAGTGGTAGATGGTCAATTGACAACTAGTCGAGGCCCTTCAACAGCCCTTGCTTTTGCCTACGAGTTGGTAGAGCAATTAGGAGGAGACGCAGAGACTTTACGAACAGGAATGCTTTATCGAGATGTCTTTGGTAAAAATCAGTAAAACGGGAGTCAAACTCTCGTTTTTTTATGTGGAAAACTCAGGGAAATCATCGCTTTTTTCATAAAAAAATGCTATAATGAAGGGTATGAAATATCACGATTACATCTGGGATTTAGGTGGAACTTTACTGGATAATTACGAAACTTCAACAGCTGCATTTGTTGAAACATTGGCATTGTATGGCATCACACAAGACCATGACAGTGTCTATCAGGCTTTAAAGGTTTCTACTGATTTTGCGATTGAGACATTCGCTCCCAACTTAGAGAATTTTTTAGAAAAATACAAGGAAAATGAAGCCAGAGAGCTTGAACATCCGATTTTGTTTGATGGAGTTTCTGATTTATTGAAAGATATCTCAAATCAAGGTGGCCGTCATTTTTTGGTCTCTCACCGAAATAATCAAGTCTTGGAAATTTTAGAAAAAACCTCTATAGCAGTTTATTTTACAGAAGTGGTGACTTCTAACTCAGGCTTTAAGAGAAAACCAAATCCTGAGTCCATGATTTATTTAAGAGAAAAGTATCAGATTAGCTCTGGTCTTGTAATTGGTGATCGGCCGATTGATATTGAAGCAGGTAAAGCTGCAGGATTGAATAACCACTTGTTTACCAGTATCGTGAATTTAAGACAAGTATTAGACATGTAAGAAAAAGGAATAAGATGACAGAAGAAATCAAAAATCTGCAGGCACAGGATTATGATGCCAGTCAAATTCAAGTTTTAGAGGGCCTAGAGGCTGTTCGTATGCGTCCAGGGATGTATATCGGATCAACCTCAAAAGAAGGTCTTCACCATCTAGTCTGGGAAATTGTTGATAACTCAATTGACGAGGCCTTGGCAGGATTTGCCAGCCATATTCAAGTCTTTATTGAACCAGATAATTCGATTACTGTTGTCGATGATGGACGCGGTATTCCAGTCGATATTCAGGAAAAAACAGGTCGACCTGCCGTTGAGACTGTCTTTACTGTTCTGCACGCTGGAGGAAAGTTTGGCGGTGGCGGCTATAAAGTTTCAGGTGGTCTTCATGGAGTAGGGTCATCAGTCGTCAATGCTCTTTCCACTCAATTAGACGTTCATGTCCACAAAAACGGTAAAATTCATTACCAAGAATACCGTCGTGGTCATGTTGTTGCAGACCTTGAGGTGGTTGGGGATACAGATAGAACTGGAACAACAGTTCACTTCACACCGGACCCAGAAATCTTCACTGAAACAACAACCTTTGATTTTGATAAATTAAATAAACGGATTCAAGAGTTAGCCTTTCTAAATCGCGGTCTTCAAATCTCTATCACTGATAAGCGTGAGGGGCTAGAACAAACTAAACATTATCATTATGAAGGTGGGATTGCTAGTTACGTTGAATATATCAATGAGAACAAGGATGTTATCTTTGATACACCAATCTACACCGATGGTGAGATGGATGATATCACAGTCGAAGTAGCTATGCAATACACAACTGGTTACCATGAAAACGTCATGAGTTTCGCCAACAATATTCATACCCATGAAGGTGGAACGCATGAACAAGGTTTCCGTACGGCACTAACTCGCGTTATCAACGATTATGCTCGTAAAAATAAGTTACTGAAAGACAATGAAGACAACCTAACAGGAGAAGATGTCCGAGAAGGATTAACTGCAGTTATCTCAGTTAAACACCCAAATCCACAGTTTGAAGGACAAACCAAGACCAAATTGGGAAATAGTGAAGTGGTTAAGATTACCAATCGTCTTTTCAGCGATGCTTTCTCTGATTTTCTCATGGAAAATCCGCAGATCGCAAAGCGCATCGTGGAAAAAGGGATTTTAGCTGCCAAGGCTCGTGTGGCTGCCAAGCGTGCGCGTGAAGTCACTCGTAAAAAATCTGGTTTGGAAATTTCCAACCTTCCAGG
>CAUQTL010000036.1:0-12705 GCA_963521035.1 uncultured Streptococcus sp. | reverse complement strand
TGATAAAACCAACTACCTTCATACCATCCATCGCAATCAATGTATTTTCTGGATACTTTTTACTAAAGAATCGACACCTTTCTAATGTCATTGTCTCCTGAAATTCTTCAGGCAAAAGGTCATCATAAGCCTCTCTCCACGTTTGCCAGTAAACGAGGGATTTACCTTCTATCTCTTCAGGAGTTTCCATTGATTTGATAATAACCGTCATTTACTTTCTTCTCCTTAATCCAACAGTCTGACTTCCTTTGCTACTTTTTGTAGAAATTTTTCTCTTGTTGAACTTGTATTCACTTCACGTCCTAACTCTCCTAAGATTGAAACCCTCTTTGTTTTGATACCGCAATGATTCAGGACAGCATTCTTTAATACTGATATTCCATAACTGTCTGGAATGTTAATCGGACCTGAAAATACTTTATACCACCAAGTTGGTGCCATGGAGGTTGCATAGATACTAGCTGTTTTTCCTTTTAGTAACTTTTTGAACTGTTTACCTCTCAAGTAGTTCAAAATAAAGCTTCCTCGATTATTTGCGGAGTATGCAATGCCTGGCGTAAAAACACGATCAATCCAACCTTTCAATAGACTAGGCATACTACTCCACCAAATAGGATAAACAAAAATGAAATGATCTGCCCACTGGATTAATTCTTGAGAGCGTAGAATGAACAGATCGTCCTCCATCCTTTGTCGATAACCATAACGTAAAACAGGATCAAACTCTTCTTCATTAAGATTAATCATTTCAAGTTCATGTCTATTTGAGTCTATATTTTCTACAATCGTTTGAAAAATTGCTTGACAGTAACTTTCTTTATCAGGATGTCCATTAATAACTAAAATATTCATAAAATTCTCCTAATCCAACGCCTTCACTTCCAACATCATATCACGGATCTGAGCTGCTAGTTCAAAGTCAAGCACTTCAACTGCTTCTTGCATTTGTTTTTCTAGTTTCTTGACTAGTTCTTTGCGCTCTTGTTTGTTTAGGCTATTGATATCGACTTCCTTGTCTTCTTCCTTAGCAACTGCCTTGGTCACAGCAATCAGATCACGGATTTCTTTCTTGATTGTCTGAGGCACAATACCATGTTCTTCATTATAGGCCATCTGGATTTTCCGACGGCGAGCAGTTTCATCGATGGCACGTTGCATAGACTGGGTCACAGTGTTCGCATACATGATGACATGCCCTTCACTGTTACGGGCAGCACGACCAATGGTCTGGATAAGGCCACGTTCATTACGAAGGAATCCTTCCTTGTCGGCATCGAGAATAGCTACGAGACTCACTTCAGGTACGTCAATCCCTTCACGAAGGAGATTGATTCCGACCAATACATCAAAGACACCCAAGCGCAGGTCACGGATAATCTCCGTCCGCTCTAAAGTCTTGATATCCGAGTGCATGTACTTGACCTTGATGCCCATTTCTTTGAAGTAGTCGGTTAAGTCCTCAGCCATCTTCTTGGTTAAGGTTGTGATAAAGGTACGCTCGTTCTTCTCAACACGGGCATTAATTTCACCTAAGAGATCATCAATCTGTCCCATAGTCGGACGGACTTCTACCTCTGGATCCAATAGTCCTGTTGGACGAATGATTTGCTCAATCACTGTCTCAGTCTGTTCATTTTCATAGTCACCTGGTGTCGCTGAAACGTAAACAATCTGATGAACGTGACTCTCAAACTCCTCCCGACGGAGAGGACGATTGTCCAAAGCTGATGGCAAACGGAAACCGTAATTTACTAACATTTCCTTACGAGAACGGTCTCCATTGTACATGCCTTTAATTTGCCCCATGGTCATGTGGCTTTCATCAATCATAATCAAAAAATCATCTGGGAAGAAGTCAAGCAGCGTATAAGGAGGCTCACCTTCGCTACGTCCATCCATGTGACGTGAGTAGTTTTCAACACCGTTGGTATAGCCCATCTCCCTCAACATTTCGATATCATACTCTGTCCGTTGTTTCAAGCGCTGTGCTTCTAGCAGTTTACCTTCCTTTTCAAAGACAGCTAACTGCTCCTCTAACTCTGCTTGAATTTTAGCAATGGCAACTTCCATATGCTCGTCATTGGTCACAAAGTGAGTAGCTGGGAAAATCGCCAAATGATCCACTTCTCCCAAGACCTGACCAGTCAGGGCCTCAACCTCACGAATACGGTCAATTTCGTCTCCAAAAAACTCTACTCGAAAGGCGTGTTCATCACGGGAAGCTGGGAAAATCTCTACCACATCCCCACGAACGCGAAATCTTCCCCGTTGGAAATCAATATCATTACGTTCAAACTGGATATCAACTAAGTCATTCAAGAGTTTATCACGAGAAATTTCAAGACCTGGACGGAGACTAACGACACTATCAGCGTATTCCTTGGGCGAACCCAAACCATAGATACAAGAGACTGAAGCCACGACAATAACATCATTGCGCTCCAAAAGGGCTGAAGTCGCTGAGTGTCGGAGCTTATCAATCTCGTCATTGACAGAGCTATCCTTTTCAATATAGGTATCGCTAGAAGGTACATAGGCTTCTGGCTGGTAATAGTCATAGTAGGATACGAAGTACTCTACAGCATTTTCAGGGAAAAATTCCTTAAACTCCCCATAGAGCTGTCCTGCTAGAGTTTTATTGTGGGCAATAACCAGAGTGGGTTTATTGACTTTGGAAATGACCTGACTCATGGTGTAGGTCTTCCCTGTTCCAGTTGCCCCCATCAGAATTTGAGCTTTTTCTCCCCCCTCAATGTTATCAACCAACTGCTCGATAGCTTGGGGTTGATCTCCTGATGGTTGATATTTTGATACTAGTTTAAATTGATTATCTGTAATGCGATTGATCATAAGAATCCTCTCTCCATGTGTTATTCCTATTTTAGCATACTTGTAGCATTTTCACGAAGAAAAGGACAGACCGAAGTCACATCCTTTCATTTTCTTTCTTTAATTGATGGGCGAGATAGACAATCAGCATTAACAATACCAGACTTGTCATAATGGAACCTTCTATGCCAAAAGAACCACCTGATAGCCAATCTTGATTACCTTGAGGTAAAAAGGTCATCAGCGATGTCCCAGACGGCTGACCACTAACTAAAATCCCAAAGAGATTTCCCTGAGCAAAATTCCAGGCCCCATGAATACCTGCAACACCCCAAACTGTATCAGTTTTGAAAAGGTAAAGAGCCATGGCAACTCCGAATAAGAAGAGATTCATTAGAGATAGAGGTGTTAGACCAGAATTGCCCATATGAAGCAGGGTAAAGAATAGGCTAGATATAAGAACAGCAAGTTTTAGATTGGTTCTTGAGGCCAATTGAGGAAGGAGCCAGGCACGGGCTACCACTTCTTCTGTTGTCCCCTGTAAAATCCAAAAAGGGATAGTAAAGACAACAAAGGTAAGCGAATAAGGATTCAAGTGAATAGACTCAAAACGATATTGCCCTAATGCTACTAAACCTAACAAGGTCAGAAGAAAAAGTGCCAGACCTAAACCAAATCCCTTAAGAAGATTACTGAGGAAATTTTCTTTATAAAATCCTAAAGTTCGAATAGGTCTTTTCTCAACTTTTCTAGTCCATCTGAACACAGTGTTGAGAACGAAACCAAAGGCCAGCAATTCTAAAATTAAATGAAAGTCACTTGATTTATCCGTCAAGCTCGCATGCAAAGTCTGCAAGTAGGTTGCAAGATTTTGACTAGCCTCTCCAAAATTTCTAGCAAGTCCGATGAGAGCTAACAAACTAATACCATACAGAGTGTAAGCCACAAACTCTCCTATGAAGACAAAAGCAAAGGCTAACAAGGGGCTTGTGTAGAGGTTTAACCGCATTTGAGAAGCTTGGAAGTCTTTAAAAATTCTTTTGTTCTTCATATTCCTGTCCTCTTTTATTCTATTGTATACTATTATTATAGCACTTTATAGTAGCAGTTCAAGAAAGAAATAAAGGGCTTTTATGTTATATCTTCTAACATAAAAGCTCCTAGATTTGCATTTTTTAGTTTTTTCTGATATAATGGGAAAATATTCGGAAAAGGAGACTAAAAATGAAGAAAAAATTTCTAGCATTTTTGCTAATTTTATTCCCAATTTTCTCATTAGGTATTGCGAAAGCTGAAACGATTAAGATTGTTTCTGATACCGCCTATGCACCTTTTGAGTTTAAAGATTCAGATCAAACTTATAAAGGAATTGATGTTGACATTATCAACAAAGTCGCAGAGATTAAAGGATGGAACATTCAGATGTCCTATCCTGGATTTGACGCAGCGGTAAATGCGGTTCAAGCTGGTCAAGCTGACGCTATCATGGCTGGGATGACAAAGACTAAAGAACGTGAAAAAGTCTTCACCATGTCTGATACTTACTATGATACAAAAGTTGTCATTGCTACCACAAAATCACACAAGATTAGTAAATATGACCAATTAACTGGCAAAACCGTTGGTGTTAAAAACGGAACTGCTGCTCAACGTTTCCTTGAAAGTATCAAGGATAAATACGGCTTTACTATTAAAACATTTGACACTGGTGATTTGATGAACAACAGCTTGAGTGCTGGTGCCATTGATGCTATGATGGATGATAAACCTGTTATCGAATATGCCATCAACCAAGGCCAAGACCTCCATATTGAAATGGATGGTGAAGCTGTAGGAAGTTTTGCTTTCGGTGTTAAAAAAGGAAGCAAATACGAGCACCTAGTTACTGAATTTAACCAAGCCTTGGCTGAAATGAAAAAAGATGGTAGTCTTGATAAAATCATCAAGAAATGGACTGCTTCATCATCTTCAGCAGTTCCAACTACAACTACTCTAGCGGGCTTAAAAGCTATTCCTGTTAAAGCTAAATACATCATTGCCAGCGATTCTTCTTTTGCACCTTTTGTTTTCCAAAATTCAAGCAACCAATACACTGGTATTGATATGGAATTGATTAAGGCAATCGCTAAAGACCAAGGTTTTGAAATTGAAATCATCAACCCTGGTTTCGATGCCGCTATTAACGCTGTCCAAGCTGGTCAAGCAGATGGTATCATTGCTGGTATGTCTGTCACAGATGCTCGTAAGGCAACGTTTGACTTTTCAGAATCATACTACACTGCTAATACTATCCTTGGTGTCAAAGAATCAAGTGCCATTGCTTCTTATGAAGATTTGAAAGGGAAGACAGTCGGTGTTAAAAACGGAACTGCTTCTCAAACCTTCCTAACAGAAAATCAAAGCAAATACGGTTACAAAATCAAAACCTTCGCTGATGGTTCTTCAATGTATGACAGTTTAAACACTGGTGCGATTGATGCTGTTATGGATGATGAACCTGTTCTCAAATATTCTATCAGTCAAGGCCAAAAATTGAAAACACCAATCCCTGGAAGTCCAATCGGAGAAACAGCCTTTGCCGTCAAAAAAGGCACAAATCCAGAATTGATTGAAATGTTCAATAACGGACTTGCTAACCTTAAAGCAAACGGAGAATTCCAAAAGATTCTTGATAAATACCTAGCTAGTGAGTCTTCAACCGCTTCAACAAGCACTGTTGATGAGACAACTATCTGGGGATTGCTTCAAAACAACTACAAACAACTCCTTAGCGGGCTTGGTATCACTCTTGCTCTAGCTCTTATCTCATTTGCTATTGCTATTGTTATCGGGATTATCTTCGGTATGTTTAGCGTTAGCCCATACAAATCTCTTCGTGTGATCTCTGAGATTTTCGTTGACGTTATCCGTGGTATTCCTTTGATGATTCTTGCAGCCTTCATCTTCTGGGGAATTCCAAACTTCATCGAGTCTATCACAGGCCAACAAAGTCCAATTAACGACTTCGTAGCTGGTACTATCGCCCTCTCACTCAATGCAGCGGCTTATATCGCTGAAATCGTTCGTGGTGGTATTCAGGCCGTTCCAGTTGGTCAAATGGAAGCTAGCCGAAGCTTGGGTATCTCTTATGGAAAAACCATGCGTAAGATTATCTTGCCACAAGCAACTAAATTGATGTTGCCAAACTTTGTTAACCAATTCGTTATCGCTCTTAAAGATACAACCATCGTTTCTGCTATCGGTTTGGTTGAACTCTTCCAAACTGGTAAGATTATCATTGCCCGTAACTACCAAAGTTTCAAGATGTATGCAATCCTTGCTATCTTCTATCTTGTAATTATCACACTTTTGACTAAACTAGCGAAACGCTTAGAAAAGAGGATTCGTTAATGGCAAAATTAAAAATTGATGTAAATGATTTACACAAAAGCTACGGAAAAAATGAAGTTTTAAAAGGAATTACGACTAAGTTCTATGAAGGAGATGTTGTTTGTATCATCGGTCCTTCAGGTTCTGGTAAGTCAACCTTCCTCCGTAGCCTCAACCTTCTAGAAGAAGTTACGAGCGGTCACATTACTGTGAACGGTTATGACTTAACTGAAAAAACAACTAACGTTGACCACGTCCGTGAAAATATCGGAATGGTGTTCCAACACTTCAACCTCTTCCCACACATGTCTGTATTGGACAACATTACTTTTGCTCCTATTGAACACAAACGAATGACCAAAGAAGAAGCTGAGAAATTGGGGATGGAGTTGCTTGAAAAGGTTGGACTAGCAGATAAAGCTAATGCTAACCCAGATAGCCTATCCGGTGGTCAAAAACAACGTGTGGCTATCGCTCGTGGACTAGCAATGAATCCAGACATCATGCTCTTTGATGAACCAACTTCTGCCCTTGACCCTGAAATGGTCGGAGACGTACTAAACGTTATGAAAGACTTGGCTAAACAAGGCATGACCATGATTATCGTAACCCATGAGATGGGATTTGCCCGTCAGGTTGCCAACCGCGTTATCTTTACTGCAGACGGTGAATTCCTTGAAGACGGAACACCTGATCAAATCTTTGATAACCCACAACACCCACGTCTGAAAGATTTCTTGGACAAGGTCTTAAACGTCTAAACGCAAACTGTAAGGATTTCCTTGCAGTTTTTTTCTATCTCGTATTGGATTTTTTGATTTTTCGGAAAATTATGTTAGAATTAAATTTATGAAATGAGATTTCCTCATACCTAGCAAGACTAGGAATAAAAATAGAAATTAGGTAGCTAGATGTCATCTAAGGTTATTGTTACAATTTTCGGTGCGAGTGGAGACCTGGCTAAACGCAAGCTCTACCCTTCCCTTTTTAGACTATATAAATCCGGCAATCTTTCCGAGCACTTTGCCGTTATTGGAACTGCCCGTCGTCCTTGGAGCAAGGAATATTTTGAATCTGTTGTCGTCGAATCCATCCTTGATTTGGCAGATAGTACCGAACAGGCTCAAGAGTTCGCTAGTCACTTCTACTATCAAAGTCATGATGTCAACGATACAGAACACTACATTGCTTTGCGTCAATTGCAGGCTGAACTAAATGACAAGTACCAAGCTGAACACAACAAGCTCTTCTTCTTGTCTATGGCGCCTCAGTTCTTTGGAACCATTGCCAAACACCTCAAGTCTGAAAACATTGTGGATGGTAAAGGTTTTGAACGCTTAATCGTTGAAAAACCATTTGGTACAGATTACGCAACTGCAAGCAAGTTGAATGACGAGCTCCTAGCAACATTTGACGAAGAACAAATTTTCCGTATTGATCATTATCTTGGTAAGGAAATGATCCAAAGTATCTTTGCAGTTCGCTTTGCCAACCTGATTTTCGAAAACGTTTGGAACAAGGAATTTATCGACAATGTTCAAATTACCTTTGCGGAGCGCTTGGGTGTAGAAGAACGTGGTGGCTACTATGACCAATCAGGTGCCCTCCGTGATATGGTACAGAACCATACACTCCAACTTCTTTCTCTCCTTGCTATGGACAAGCCAGCAAGCTTCACAAAAGACGAGATTCGTGCTGAGAAGATTAAAGTCTTTAAAAACCTCTATCATCCAACTGATGAAGAGCTTAAAGAACACTTTATCCGTGGTCAATACCGCTCTGGTAAGATTGATGGCATGAAATATATCTCTTATCGTAGCGAACCAAATGTAAATCCAGAATCAACAACTGAAACTTTTGCATCTGGTGCCTTCTTTGTAGACAGCGATCGATTCCGTGGTGTTCCTTTCTTCTTCCGTACTGGTAAACGTCTAACTGAAAAAGGAACTCATGTCAACATCGTCTTTAAACAAATGGACTCTATCTTTGGTGAGCCACTTGCTCCAAACATCTTGACCATCTATATCCAACCAACAGAAGGCTTCTCTCTTAGCCTAAATGGGAAGCAAGTAGGAGAAGAATTCAACTTGGCTCCCAACTCACTTGATTACCGTACAGATGCGACCGCAACTGGTGCTTCTCCAGAACCATACGAGAAATTGATTTATGATGTCTTAAATAACAACTCAACTAACTTTAGCCACTGGGATGAAGTTGGTGCGTCATGGAAATTGATTGACCGTATCGAAGAGCTCTGGGCTGAAAATGGTGCCCCACTTCATGACTATAAAGCTGGAAGCATGGGACCTCAAGCTAGCTTTGATCTACTTGAAAAATTCGGTGCCAAATGGACTTGGCAACCAGATATCGCCTATCGTCAAGATGGTCGTTTAGAATAACAAAAAATCCTGCAAGTTTGTACCTTGCAGGATTTTTACTTCTAATTAGATTAAGCCTTCCAAGAGACCCTTCATAAAGTTTTCTGAATTAAATTCTCCAATATCATCGATTTTTTCACCAAAACCAATCAATTTTACAGGAATATTGAGTTCTTCACGGATGGCTAGAACAACACCACCTCGAGCAGTTCCATCAATCTTAGTCAAGACAATTCCAGTTAATGGCGTGATTTTTGAAAATTCTTTGGCCTGTACCAGGGCATTTTGACCCGTTGATGCATCAAGAGCCAAGAAGGTTTCATGTGGTGCTTCTGGTACAACACGTTTGATAATACGACCAATCTTTTCCAGCTCAGCCATGAGGTTGTCCTTGTTTTGCAGACGACCAGCGGTGTCAATCATAAGAATATCGATACCTTCAGCTACTGCTCGTTCCATCCCATCAAAGACAACGCTAGCTGGATCAGCTTTTTCAGGCCCCGTCACAACAGGAACATCAACACGACGGCCCCATTCTGCTAGCTGGGCAACGGCTCCCGCACGGAAGGTATCTGCTGCTACTAGCATGACTTTTTTGCCAGCTTGCTTGTAACGATGAGCTAATTTCCCAATAGAAGTTGTCTTCCCAACACCGTTCACACCGACGAAGAGCATAACTGTCAAACCATCTTGGAAATGGATTTGTTCATCGTAGTTGCCATCCTTTTCGTAGAGTTCAACCAATTTCTCGATAATGACACGGCGAAGTGCATCAGGCTTCTTAGCGTTTTCGAGTTTAGCTTCATAGCGAAGCTCTTCTGTTAGGTTAGAAGCGACCTGCACACCGACGTCACTCATGATGAGCAATTCTTCCAATTCTTCGAAGAAGTCTTCATCGACAGAACGGAAGTTAGCAAAGAAGGCATTCAAGCGTGCTCCGAAGCCTGTACGAGTTTTCTTAAGACTGCGGTCATATTTTTCCTGAACAGTTTCTTCTACTTGAGACGTTTCTGGTTCAAGCACTTCAGAACTATTTTCTTCTACAGTCTCTAGGAGCTCAGTATTCTCTTCCTCTGTGACTTCTTCTGAGTTTAGCAATTCTTCGACTTTTTCTTGATGAACCTCTACATCTGGCTCTGAATCCAGACTTTCTTCAACTGTATCTTGATTTTCCTCTTCTTCGAGCAGACCTTCTTCAGAACTTTCAACTTCTGCCACTTCTTGAGAAACTTCCTCAGCTTCTGTATCTTCAGACAAATCAAGATTTTCCAGAGCTTCTTTTACAACTTCTTCGATTTTAGGTTCTTCTTTTTTTCCGAATAGACGGTCAAATAATCCCATATCTTAGTTCTCCTTTAGCACATATTCTTCGATAGCCCAGGCGACAGCCTCTTCATCATTGGTCATTGGCGTCACTACATTTGCGACTGCCTTGACTTCAGGAACAGCGTTTTGCATGGCAACACCGAGCCCTGCCCATTCAATCATAGAGAGGTCATTGGCCTCGTCACCACATGCCATGACTTGACTTTGGTTAATTCCAAGATGGCTGATCAGTTTTGCCAAACCTGTTGCTTTATGAACATTCTTTGGTGACCACTCTAGCAACATTTCACGTGACTTAAAGATTTCATATTGATCAAACAATTCTGGAGAAATCTCTTGAATGGCTGCATCCAAGGGTTCTTGAGCAAAGGCAGTCACGCACTTATTGTAGGTCATTTGACTAGACAGGTCTTCAAAGTCCACTGGAACAAAAGTCAAAGCTGGATTAAATTTGGCATAAAGACTTTCTTGGTCCGATTGGATTTGATAAACAGTTCCTTCTGATATAGCATCAAGAGGCAGTGATAATTTCTCTGTTTCTTCATACAAACGTGCCACATCATCATATGAAAAGACTGTCTTATCAAGGATTTCACCTGTATTTTTCTGAACCAAACCACCATTAAAGGTAATCGTATATTCATCTTCATGTCCGTCAGTCCCTAGTTCATGGAGAAAGAAATCCATAGCTTTTAAAGGTCGACCAGTTGTTAATACGACCTTGATACCACGATCACGCGCAGCTTTCAAAGTTGCCTTGGTACGATCCGTCAGCCTTTTATCAGTAGTCAGCAAGGTCCCGTCTAAGTCCAATGCAATCAATTTTATATCTGCCATTATAAGCCCTCCATATAAGCTATAACCGACTGGTCCTTATGGTGACCAATCACAGTCTCTGCTAATTCTAAAATTTCAGGTCGTGCATTTTCAGGAGCTACAGGATGTCCCACAACTTGCATCATATGCAAGTCATTTAGATTGTCTCCAAAAGCCATAACCTGATCCATTGTGATACCAAGTTTTTTAGCCAATTCAACAATGGCCACACCCTTATCGACATAGTCCAGAACAATATCAATGGATTCAAAACCAGTTGTCATAGCCTTAACACCAGGGACATTTTCATTGACCCAAGCCTCCCCAGCTTCCAGCGTTTCTTCTGTGAAGTTGGTCGTAAATTTGAAAATGTCATCTGTAATATCTTCCAGACTCGCTACTTTTTGGATATTTTCATTATAGTGCTGGCTCACTTTCAAATAGGTCTCATCAACCGTATCTAGAACATAAGCTCCCTTTTTTCCCGTCAAGAGCAGTTTATTGATATCTACATAAGGTGACGTTTTCAACTTTTCAAAAGTCGTCAAATAAAACTCACGAGACATGGTCGCTTCATACAAGTCTTGACCTCGATACTCTACCAAACTGCCATTTTCCGCGATAAAAATAATGTCATCACGAACATCAGCAAATAATTTTTCTAGAGACAGAAATCCGCGCCCCGAAGCTACCGCAAAGTAAATCCCTTTTTCCTTGTAGGAAACCAAGAGAGACTTGAGGCGGTCCATATCAAAGCGCCCATTCCCATCTAGGAAGGTTCCGTCCATATCCGTTGCTACTAGTTTAATCATAAAATCTTTCTTACTCCGATTAGTAAATCTACCTCCTATTATACCATAGATAAGTAGAAAAAGGACTAGTCTATCAGCTTTGCTTCTCTTTTATCCTTCTCAACTAGCTAGTGCTGTTTCTATCTTTTAAAAAACTCGTAAAATTAAAATCGTGCAACTTTTTTCAGATACTTTTAAAAGATTGATTTCATTAGCTGTTTCCTTTATACTGGATAAAAAGGAGAATAGTATGTCAGAAACAAATCACGAAATCGATTCAAATTTTGCAGGTCGTTTAAATATCCTGCGTGCTGGTGTTCTTGGTGCTAACGATGGAATTATTTCCATTGCTGGTGTGGTTATCGGGGTTGCTAGTGCTACGAGCAATATCTGGATTATCTTTTTATCAGGGTTTGCGGCTATCCTAGCTGGTGCCTTTTCAATGGCTGGTGGCGAATATGTATCCGTTTCAACTCAAAAAGATACTGAGGAAGCGGCCGTTGCGCGTGAGCAAGTCTTGCTAGACCAAGATATGGAACTAGCCAAAAAGTCCCTCTATGCTGCCTATATCCAAAATGGAGAATGCGAAACCTCTGCCCAACTCTTAACCAACAAGGCCTTTCTTAAAAATCCACTCAAGGCTCTGGTAGAGGAAAAATATGGGATTGAGTATGAAGAATTTACCAATCCTTGGCACGCTGCGATTTCTAGCTTTGTTGCCTTTTTCCTTGGAAGTTTGCCTCCAATGCTCTCAGTAACCATTTTCCCAAGTGAATACCGCATCCCTGCTACTGTCCTTATCGTCGGTGTGGCCCTTCTTCTCACTGGTTACACTAGTGCCAAACTTGGAAAAGCCCCAACCAAAACAGCTATGATTCGAAATCTCGCTATTGGCCTCTTGACCATGGGAGTTACTTTCCTGCTCGGACAACTTTTCAGCATTTAGAAGACAAGAAATACCTCGATTTTGAAGTCGAGGTATCTTTTTTACATTTGTACAATCTTGCGATAGCTTCTTGAAGTAATCATGAAAATCAGCACATAGGCGATGAGGAAGATAGCGCAGATAGACAAGGTCACAATCAACATCATAGTCGTATCCAGTACACCAATCACTTTTAAAATCAGACTAAGCATATGATAGGCAAAGGCTAGATGTATGAAGGCAAAAAGCAAAGGAAGGAAGAAAACAGTTA
>CAUQTL010000035.1:0-12744 GCA_963521035.1 uncultured Streptococcus sp. | reverse complement strand
TCTTTGCTGGTGCTTGTAAAGAGGTCAAAGCCATCTTTGGTAACAACACCGCAGTCTTCAATACGAACACCGACTTTACCAGGGATATAGATACCTGGTTCAACAGAGAAGCACATGCCTTCTTCGATAATCATATCGTTTCCTTCCATGATAGATGGGAATTCATGGACATCCATACCGATACCGTGACCAAGACGGTGGTTGAAGTACTCACCGTAACCAGCTTTTTCGATGACCTCACGGGCAGCGCGGTCCACTTCATGGGCAGTCACACCTGGTTTGATAAAGTCAAGAGCAGCTTGTTGGGCTTCAAGAGTCAAGTTGTAAATGTCTTTCTTGAATTGGTCAGGTTTACCAACAGCGACTGTACGAGTCATATCTGACGCATAGCCGTTGACCAGAACACCAAGGTCAAAGAGGAGAAGAGCATCATTTTCAACCTTATTAGCTGCTGGAATACCGTGTGGATTTGCAGCATTATCACCAGTCAAGACCATGGTATCAAAGCTCATTTCATAGCCTTCACGCTTCATTGCAAAGTCGATTTGAGCGATGATATCTGTCTCCGTCTTATCAAGAGAAATATTGTCAAAACCAACCTTAACAGCCTTGTCCGCATAGAGACCTGCAACCATCATTTTTTGCACTTCATCAGCTGATTTGATGAGGCGCATGCGTTGGATACGAGGAGTGAGGTTGTCAAACTCAGCAGTTTCAAAGACTATTTTCAAGCCATGGTATTTGGTCAAGATAAGATTGTCAAACTCAACAGCAACACGTTTGAAGTCAAGTTGTGGAAGAGCATGTTTCATTTTTTGCCATGGATTTTCAGAATCCACATAGCCCACAACTGGGAAGGAAACAGTGCTGCTTGCACGCTCAACCTCAAGGGCTGGGACAAAGAGGAGAGGTTCCTGATTTGCTAGGACAAAAAGGAACATTTGGCGTTCATGGGGATCACTGTAAAAGCCAGTGAGGTAATTGATTGTGACGGGGTCAGATACGACAGCGACGTCTAGTTTTTCTGATTCAAGATATGTTACGATTTGTTGTAATTTAGACATATGCTACCTTCTTTCTACCCCTCTATTTTGGCAAAAAAAGAGAGAAAATGCAAGGGAGAAGGGTAAAAGAACAGACAAAAAGAACTCCGACAAGATAACGGAGTTCTTTGATATAGTTTCACTTTGTTTAAGAAAAGTCAGCCTTGCTTTTGACATCACTGTATTCTTCAGCGATTTCTTGGCTGAGAATATCTTCATAGGCAGGGAGTTGGATGTCCTGACCATATTTCTTCTTGAGGGCAGTAGTGACTAGGCGATAAGCTAGATTGGCATTACGAGAGAGGATAGGCCCGTGGAAGTAAGAACCAAAGACATTTTTATAATGAACGCCTTCACCGATTTTTTCTTCGTTATTTCCATTTCCATAGACAACCTGTCCCAGTGGTTTTTGGTCATCAGAGAGGAAGGTACGGCCCTGATGATTCTCAAATCCATAGTAGGTTTCATTGAAATCTTCATTGTGAATCTTGATGTCCCCGATAAAACGGTTATTGGTCTGGTTGAGCGTGTAGTGGCCCATGACCCCTAGTCCTTCGATACGTCTCCCTGAAGCTTCAACATAATATTGCCCCAATAATTGGAAACCACCACAGATAGCCAGAACCACACCGTCGTTTTGGATGTAGTTATCAATGCTCTCTTTTTTAGCAGGTAGGTCGTCTGCAATAATACTTTGTTCAAAGTCTTGACCGCCACCGAAAAAGGCGATGTCGTAGTGATTTTCGTCAAAGTCATCATGGAGAGAAACGATGTCAACGGTCACATGGGCTCCCAGCTTTTCAGCCACATACTTGAGCATGAGGATGTTTCCATTGTCCCCGTAGGTATTCATGAGATTTCCGTAGAGGTGGGCAATGTTGAGCTGATAAGGGTAATTGCCAGCTTTTGAGGAAAGTGAAGTATAAACCATTAGTTCATCTCCTTTCTAACAATCTGACGACTAGCCAGCAGTTCGCGGAATTCAAGCATAGCAGTATAGGTAGCCAGAATATAAGCATGCTTGCAGTCTTGGTTCTCAATTGTTTTAAGAACTTGTTCCAGACTACTTGTTTCAGTGATTTTTTCAGCTGGATAGCCAGTTACTCGTAGACGACGTGCGATTTCAGAATGGCGAACACCGCCAGCGTTGATTTCAGGGATGTCCATCTCAGTGATTTGTTCAAAATCAGCATCCCAGATCCAGCTTGTATCAATCCCATCAGCATAGTTGGCATTGAGTAGAACAGATAGGCTAAATGGGTAAGGTGCTAGTTTGATCATTTCAATAGCTTGGGTCGCTCCAACAGGATTCTTGATGAGGACAAGGGTACATTCCTTGTCACCGATATGGAAGGTTTCTTGGCGTCCAAAGACAGCACGGCTCTTATCAAATCCTTGCTTGATGAGTTGTGAATCTGCACCGAGGAAACGGGCGATGGCAACCGCAGCTAGGGCGTTGTAGATATTGTAGAGACCACCGATTTGAATACCGTATTCTTGTCCGTCAATGACAAAGCGAGAGCGATTGTTGGTTAACTCAACCAAGTCTGTCAAGCGATAGTCTAAATCAGGACGTTTACATCCGCAGTCTTCACAGATATAGGCACCTAAGTTTGCATAGGTATTATGCTCATATTTGAGGATTCCTTGGCAGTCAGGGCAGAGGATTCCTTCGGTATTATAGTGAGCTAGCTGGGCTGGGCCTTTCTCCAAGTCAAAACCAAAATACTCTACAGGATTTGGAATAGCTGGCTTGTAGAAAAGTGGACTGTCTCCATTAAGGAGAACAGTGGCAGTAGGCACCTTACGAATAGCATCCAAAATCATCTTGTAAGTTGTGTAAATCTCACCATAGCGGTCCATCTGGTCACGGAAGATATTCGTGATGACAAAAAGGCTTGGCTGGATATAGTCACAGATACGAGATAGACTGGCCTCGTCGATTTCTAGGACGGCAATATTTTTCCCAGTTTTAGATGATTTGGCAGTCAAGAAGGTTGTTGCGATCCCTGTAATCATGTTGGCACCGCTTGGGTTGGTCAGAACTTGACCATAAACCTCTTTTAAAATGCCGACAG
The DNA here is from genome assembly GCA_963521035.1 of uncultured Streptococcus sp. Lineage (GTDB taxonomy): Bacteria > Bacillota > Bacilli > Lactobacillales > Streptococcaceae > Streptococcus. The sequence goes on along the minus strand of CAUQTL010000035.1, from coordinate 9,623 downwards.
TGAGGGCAGTTGTCAGGGTTTTTCCGTTGGTTCCAGTAACTACGACAATCTCGTAGTTCTTAGCTAGGTTTTGTAAAATATCTTTATCAAATTGAAGGGCGACTTTTCCTGGGAGCGTACTTCCACGGCCAAGACGGCTTAAAACGAAGTGGGAAGAACGCCCAGCTAGGAGGCACAAAGTAGTTTTTAATTTCATGTTTCTATTATATCATAAAAGAGGGAAAAGACAGATTTGAGATTTCGCAGAAATGAAAACAGCCCGAAGAGGGCTGTTCGATACGATTAAATCTCAACTTAAATCGCAAACAAGTCATTCAAGTTCTCAGCCAAGGTTGGGTGAGTGAAGATTTGTTTTGTGAAGTAAGTGTAAGGAATCTTGTTGTCCATAGCAACAGTGATGATGTTGATGATTTCTTGAGAACCTTCTGAGAAGATGCTTGCTCCAAGAATTTCTTTTGTTTCAGTATTCACAACAGCTTTGAAAGCTCCACGAAGGTCTCCATTTACGTGACCACGAGGCATTGCTGCAACAGGGATTTCCTTAACAGCGTATGGAAGTTTCAAATCAGCTGCTTGGCTTTCAGTCAAACCGACTTGTGAAAGTGCAGGTGTGATGAACATGGTATTAGGTACATTGAGACGGTCTTCAAGTGTGTAGCTTCCATCTCCAGCAAGGTAGCTGTAAACAACACGGAAGTCATCAAGTGAAATGTAGGTAAATTGAAGTCCACCATTGACATCTCCAACTGCAAAGACACCAGGAACGTTTGTTTGACAATGTTTGTCTACTTTAATAGCACCACGTTCAGTTAGTTCAATATCTGTATTTTCAAGTTGAAGTGGTTCTACATTTGGTTTGCGTCCAGTTGCGTAGAGAAGGGCATCGAAACGGTAAGTTTCGTTTTCAGTTACGACAAGCACTTGGTCACCGTCGTTTTTAATTTCAGTAGTACGGATGTTTTGAAGCAATTCAATGCCGTCTTCTTCCATGTATTGTTTAGCAAGAGCAGCGATTGAAGGTTCTGCACGAGGAAGGAAAGTATCCAAGGCATCTAGAACTGTAACCTTGCTTCCAAGTTTGTTGTAAAGACCTGCAAATTCAAGACCGATATTTCCGCCACCAAGGACTCCAAGGTTTTCAGGCAATTTGTCCAAGTTTTGGATACCTGTTGAGTCAAAGACGTTTTTGCTTGTAGCAAGTCCTGGAATTGGCAAGACGTTTGAAACAGCACCAGTGTTGATGACGATTGTTTCAGCAGTCAGTTCTTTCTTTTCATCACCAGCTTGGATTTCGATGACTTTGTTTGAAAGGAAGTGAGCTTCCGCATCAAAGATATCGACGCCTGTACCAGCAACAGTAGCATAGTTTTTACCGTTGAGGCGACCAGTGACCGTGTTTTTGGTAGCAATCACTTCTTCAAAAGACAAGTCTTTCTCAGCAGCAACTAGCAAAGTTTTAGTTGGGATACAACCAATGTTGATACAAGTTCCACCGTACATAGCTTTGCTACGTTCAACGAGGGCAACTTTTTTGCCAGCTGAAGCCAATTTACCTGCTAGTGTTTTACCAGCTTTACCAAATCCGATAACGATTAAATCATAAGTTAACATTTAGAGTTCCTCCTATTCGAATTTCATTCTAGCACAAGAAAAAAACTTTTGCACAATTCTGCTACGCTTTAAAAAAGTTTATGAAATAGTGGAAATTTCAGCCTTACTTTCTCAGAAAAATCGTTTACATGAGTTTATCTATGGATTGGGCTATCTTTTGCTTCTCTCTTGTGTTATACTAGATAGGTTGCAAAGAAAACAGTACTTTTCTTTTGTGGAAAAGAAGCAACACGATTTTATATCCAGTATATGAAAATACGTCATAAAAAGAAAAGTATAAACTAAGCCCTATAGGGTGGCTTCGCACCACCTTTAGAAAGAAGAATAACGTGAAATTTAATGAATTAAACTTGTCTGCTGATTTGCTAGCAGAGATTGAAAAAGCTGGTTTTGTAGAAGCCAGTCCTATCCAAGAACAAACTATTCCCTTGGCTCTTGAAGGCAAGGACGTTATCGGTCAAGCTCAGACTGGTACAGGAAAAACTGCAGCCTTTGGCTTGCCTACCCTTGAAAAAATCCGTACAGAAGAAGCGACCATCCAAGCTTTGGTTATCGCTCCAACACGTGAACTTGCTGTCCAAAGTCAAGAAGAACTCTTCCGCTTTGGTCGTAGTAAGGGAGTCAAAGTACGCTCAGTATATGGCGGATCAAGCATTGAAAAACAAATTAAGGCTCTTAAATCTGGTGCTCATATCGTGGTGGGAACACCTGGTCGCCTTTTGGACTTGATTAAACGCAAGGCCTTGAAATTACAAGATATTGAAACTCTTATCCTTGATGAAGCGGATGAAATGCTCAACATGGGCTTCCTTGAAGACATTGAAGCTATCATCTCCCGTGTTCCTGAAAGCCGTCAAACCTTACTTTTCTCAGCAACTATGCCAGATGCCATCAAACGTATCGGTGTTCAGTTTATGAAAGAACCTGAGCATGTGAAGATTGCGGCTAAGGAATTGACAACAGAATTGGTTGACCAATACTATATCCGAGTTAAAGAGCAAGAAAAATTTGATACCATGACTCGTCTCATGGATGTGGAACAACCAGAACTTGCTATCGTATTTGGTCGTACAAAACGTCGTGTAGATGAATTGACTCGTGGTTTGAAAATCCGTGGCTTCCGTGCTGAAGGAATTCATGGAGACCTAGACCAAAACAAACGTCTTCGTGTCCTTCGTGACTTTAAAAATGGCAATCTTGATGTTTTGGTTGCGACAGACGTTGCAGCGCGTGGCTTGGATATTTCAGGTGTGACCCATGTCTATAACTACGATATTCCACAAGATCCTGAAAGTTATGTTCACCGTATCGGTCGTACAGGTCGTGCTGGTAAGTCAGGTCAGTCTATTACTTTCGTATCACCAAATGAAATGGGCTACCTCCAAATCATTGAAAACTTGACCAAGAAACGCATGAAAGGTCTCAAACCTGCAAGTGCAGAAGAAGCCTTCCAAGCTAAAAAACAGGTAGCTCTCAAGAAAATTGAACGTGATTTTGCAGATGAGACTATCCGTGCCAACTTTGAGAAATTTGGTAAGGATGCTCGTAAGCTAGCTGCCGAATTTACTCCAGAAGAATTGGCAATGTATATCTTGAGTCTGACTGTTCAAGACCCAGATAGTCTTCCTGAAGTGGAGATTGCACGTGAAAAACCACTGCCATTTAAACCATCAGGTAATGGCTTCGGTGGTAACGCTAAGGGAGGTCGTCGTGGAGATGACCGTCGTGATAATCGCCGAGGAGACAACCGTCGTGGTGGTCGCCGTGATGATTTCAAAAAAGGAAGTCGTGGCAACGATCGTTTTGATAAGGAAAAACGTTACCGTAAGGATAATAAAAAACCACGCAATACTTCAAGCGAAAAGAAAACAGGCTTTGTTATTCGTAACAAGGGCGATAAATAATAAAAAGCGGTTCAAAATGAATCGCTTTTTTATATAAGGAGACCGAATGGAAAAAGAAAGATAAATAAAATAGATATATTATCTTCTTGTAATATTATAATACACAAAAATAGGGGGCTTGTCAATAGAAAAGAAGCAATTTAATTAAAAATATTCTTGTTTTTTCAAATTGCAATTAAATAAGCAATTTTCAGATAATAATTGAAAATTCAAGCTGTTTATGTTATAATGATAGCGATTAAATTCGAGGTGAAAAATGGCACATTTATTAGAAAAAACTAGAAAAATTACTTCTATCCTGAAGCGCTCAGAGGAGCAGTTGCAGGAAGAACTCCCCTACAATGCGATTACCCGTCAATTGGCAGATATTATTGACTGTAACGCCTGTATCGTCAATAGCAAGGGACGTCTCCTTGGTTATTTCATGCGTTACAAAACCAATACAGATCGTGTCGAGCAATTCTTCCAAACTAAAATTTTCCCGGATGACTACATTCAAGGTGCGAACATGATCTACGATACAGAAGCCAATCTGACAGTTGATCATGATTTGAGTATTTTCCCTGTGGAAAGTCGTGCCGACTTTCCAGATGGTTTGACGACCATTGCACCGATTCATGTATCAGGGATTCGCCTTGGCTCTTTGATTATTTGGCGCAATGATAAAAAATTCGAAGACGAGGACTTGATTCTTGTTGAGATTGCGAGTACCGTTGTTGGGATTCAACTCCTTAATTTCCAACGTGAAGAAGATGAGAAAAATATTCGCCGCCGTACTGCTGTTACCATGGCGGTTAATACCCTTTCTTACTCCGAACTCCGTGCTGTTTCAGCAATTTTAGGGGAATTAAATGGAAATGAAGGGCAGTTGACTGCGTCAGTGATTGCAGATCGTATCGGAATAACCCGTTCGGTGATTGTCAATGCCCTTCGTAAACTTGAGTCTGCGGGAATTATTGAAAGTCGCTCACTTGGAATGAAGGGAACCTATCTTAAGGTCTTGATTTCAGATATTTTTGAAGAAGTGAAGAAAAGAGATTACTAATGACTAAGGCTTTAATTTCGATTGACTATACAGAAGATTTTGTTGCTGATAGTGGGAAGCTGACAGCAGGTGCTCCAGCTCAGGCGATTTCGGATGCCATCAGCAAGGTAACTCGATTAGCTTTTGAACGAGGAGATTACATCTTCTTTACAATAGATGCTCACGAAGAAAACGATTGTTTCCATCCAGAAAGCAAGCTGTTTCCTCCCCACAATTTGATTGGCACTAGTGGACGGAATTTATACGGAGATTTGGGGACATTTTATCAAGAGCATGGTTCAGACAGTCGTGTCTTTTGGATGGATAAACGCCATTACTCAGCTTTTTCAGGGACTGACCTGGATATCCGTTTGAGAGAGCGTCGAATTTCTACAGTTATTTTAACCGGAGTCTTGACGGATATCTGTGTCCTGCATACAGCTATAGATGCCTATAATCTAGGATATGACATCGAGATTGTTAAACCAGCTGTTGCTTCCATCTGGCCTGAAAATCATCAATTTGCCCTAGGTCATTTCAAAAATACACTCGGAGCTAAGTTAATAGATGAAAATCTAAATGAAATTTCAGAGTAATTTGGTTGATGAAATGAAAAAATTTTGAAAAAAGTGTTGACAAGTATCCTAAAAGTTGATATACTAGTAAAGTAATCGACGCGGGGATGGCGGAATTGGCAGACGCGCAGGACTAAGGATCCTGTGACCGCTTTAGGTCGTGAGGGTTCAAGTCCCTCTCTCCGCATAGGATAAGAGTTAGCTTAAGCTAGCTCTTTTGTTTTCATATAATTCAAGTAGAGCAAAAAAATTTTGCTCTTTTTTTTGTATTTCATAAACATTTCATATTTGGATTTTATAATAGTCTTACAAATATGGAGGTGACAAATGAATCCAATCCAAAGAGCTTGGGCTTATGTCAGCAGAAAACGACTGAGAAGTTTTATTTTATTTCTGATTTTATTGGTCCTATTGGCTGGAATTTCAGCCTGTTTGACTCTGATGAAGTCCAACAAAACAGTTGAAACCAATCTTTACAAATCACTCAATACATCTTTTTCTATTAAGAAGATAGAAAATGGTCAGACCTTCAAGTTGTCAGACCTAGAATCTGTAAGTAAGATTAAGGGACTGGAAAATATCTCTCCTGAACTCGAGACGGTCGCAAAATTAAAAGACAAGGAAGCGGTGAGTGGCGAGCAGAGCGTGGAGCGTGATGATTTGTCAGCTGCGGACAAGAACCTGGTTAGCTTAACGGCTCTTGAGGATTCATCCAAGGATGTCACCTTTACCAGTTCAGCTTTCAATCTAAAAGAAGGGCGACACCTTCAAAAAGGGGATTCAAAGAAAATCATCATCCACGAAGAGTTGGCTAAGAAGAACGGTCTTTCGCTTCATGACAAGATTGCCTTAGATGCTGGTCAGACAGAAGCTGGTAAAGGACAAACGGTCGAGTTTGAAATCGTCGGAATCTTTTCTGGTAAAAAACAAGAGAAATTTACAGGCTTGTCTTCTGACTTCAGTGAAAACCAGGTCTTTACAGACTATGAAAGCAGTCAAACTCTTTTGGGTAATGGTGAACCTCTAGTCAGTGCAGCACGCTTCTATGTAGAAAATCCTAAGGAAATGGACGGACTTATGAGGCAGGTGGAAAACTTATCCTTGGAAAATCAAGGATATCAAGTCGAAAAGGAAAACAAGGCCTTTGAACAAATCAAAGACTCAGTTGCAACCTTCCAAACCTTTCTGACCATTTTCCTTTATGGGATGTTGATAGCCGGAGCCGGAGCCTTAATTCTGGTCTTGTCTCTCTGGTTGAGAGAAAGGGTCTACGAGGTGGGAATTTTACTTGCACTTGGAAAAGGCAAGAGCTCAATCTTCCTACAGTTCTGTTTAGAGGTAGTTTTGGTATCTCTCGGTGCTTTGCTTCCAGCATTTGTTGCAGGAAATGCTATTACAACTTACCTACTCCAAACTCTATTAGCAAGTGGAGATCAAGCAACCTTACAAGACACACTAGCCAAAGCAAGCGGTTTATCAACCAGCATCCTATCTTTTGCAGAATCTTATGTATTTCTGTTGTTGATTAGTTGCTTGTCAGTAGCACTTTGTTTCCTATTCTTATTTAGAAAATCACCTAAGGAAATTTTATCATCTATTAGTTAAGAAGGAGAAATCATGACTTTATTACAATTACAAGATGTTACATACCGTTATAAGAACACTGCTGAAGCAGTCCTATATCAGATCAATTATAATTTTGAACCCGGGAAATTTTACAGTATTATTGGGGAATCAGGAGCAGGAAAATCCACACTCTTGTCCCTACTTGCTGGTCTAGATAGTCCGGTTGAAGGTTCTATCCTTTTCCAAGGAGAGGATATTCGTAAGAAGGGTTATTCTTACCATCGCATGCACCATATTTCCCTGGTCTTTCAAAATTATAACTTGATAGATTATCTTTCTCCACTGGAAAATATCCGCTTGGTCAATAAAAAGGCAAGCAAGGATACACTGCTTGAGCTTGGTTTGGATGAAAGTCAGATCAAGCGGAATGTTCTCCAGTTATCAGGTGGTCAACAGCAACGTGTTGCCATTGCTCGTAGTTTGGTCTCAGAAGCTCCAGTTATTCTAGCGGATGAGCCAACGGGAAATCTGGACCCTAAAACTGCTGGAGATATTATCGAACTGCTCAAATCACTTGCCCAGAAAACAGGTAAATGTGTCATCGTCGTAACCCATAGCAAAGAAGTGGCACAAGCGTCAGATATTACACTTGAGTTGAAAGATAAGAAACTAACTGAAACTCGCAATACGACGAAATAATATGAGCTTTTTCTGTTAGAACTATAAAATAGAATAACATCTAGAAAGGGAACCTATGTTACACAACGCATTTGCCTATGTTACAAGGAAGTTTTTCAAATCGATTGTCATCTTCCTGATTATTCTCCTCATGGCGAGCTTGAGTTTGGTCGGCTTGTCGATCAAGGGAGCTACTGCCAAGGCTTCTCAGGAGACCTTTAAAAATATCACCAACAGCTTCTCCATGCAAATCAATCGTCGCGTCAATCAAGGAACGCCTCGTGGTGCTGGGAATATTAAGGGTGAAGACATCAAAAAAATCACCGAAAACAAGGCCATTGAGTCTTATGTTAAACGCATCAATGCCATTGGAGATTTGACTGGCTATGAACTCATCGAAACGCCAGATACCAAGAAAAATCTGACACCTGACCGAGCTAAACATTTTGGAAGTAGCTTGATGATTACAGGTGTCAATGACTCCTCCAAAGAAGACAAGTTTGTCTCCGGATCTTATAAGCTGGTCGAAGGTGAGCACCTAACTAACGATGATAAAGGCAAGATCCTTCTGCACAAGGACTTGGCAGCTAAACACGGTTGGAAAGTAGGGGACAAGGTCAAACTAGACTCTAATATCTACGATGCAGATAATGAAAAAGGTGCCAAGGAAACAGTCGAAGTGACAATCAAGGGACTCTTTGATGGTCACAATAAGTCGGCAGTAACCTACTCACAAGAACTATACGAAAACACAGCTATTACAGACATTCACACTGCTGCAAAACTTTATGGATACACAGAAGACACAGCCATTTATGGGGACGCAACCTTCTTTGTAACAGCAGACAAAAACTTGGATGATGTCATGAAAGAGTTGAACGGTATCAGCGGTATCAACTGGAAGAGCTACACACTTGTGAAGAGCTCCTCTAACTACCCAGCTCTAGAGCAATCCATCTCTGGTATGTACAAGATGGCTAACCTCCTCTTCTGGGGCAGCTTGAGTTTCTCAGTTCTTCTCCTTGCCCTCTTACTCAGCCTTTGGATCAATGCCCGTCGCAAGGAAGTGGGTATTCTCCTCTCTATTGGTCTCAAGCAGGCAAGTATCCTGGGTCAATTTATCACAGAATCAATCTTGATTGCCATCCCTGCTCTTGTTTCTGCTTACTTCCTAGCCAACTACACAGCGCGTGCAATCGGAAATACTGTTCTTGCCAATGTCACTTCAGGTATTGCCAAGCAAGCCAGCAAGGCTGCTCAGGCCTCTAACCTTGGTGGTGGTGCAGAAGTAGATGGCTTTAGTAAGACCTTGTCGAGCCTAGATATTTCCATTCAGACATCGGACTTTATCATCGTCTTTGTCCTAGCCTTGGTTCTAGTGGTTCTCGTTATGGCGCTTGCTTCAAGCAATCTCCTCAGAAAACAACCAAAAGAGCTTCTGCTGGATAGTGAATAACAAACTTGCTACCTATTCTCCCCTAAATGGGGTATAATATAGGTAGCATTTTTATCTATTTTATCTTGATAAGGCCTCTTCCTTTCAGGATGAAATTGAGATGATTTACAAGAAATTTAAAGGAATGTGAAACGTTTTTTCTATGAAAATTTTAATTGTAGAAGATGAAGAGATGATCCGTGAGGGGGTCAGTGATTATTTGACGGATTGTGGTTATGAAATCATTGAGGCGGCGGACGGTGAGGAAGCCTTAGAAAAATTTTCCAGCTATGAAGTAGCCTTGGTTTTACTGGATATTCAGATGCCCAAGCTCAATGGCTTAGAAGTCCTAGCTGAGATTCGTAAAACCAGTCAGGTTCCTGTTTTGATGTTGACAGCTTTTCAGGATGAGGAATACAAGATGAGTGCCTTTGCTTCGCTCGCAGATGGCTACCTGGAAAAACCTTTTTCTCTGTCTCTCTTAAAAGTGAGGGTAGACGCGATTTTCAAGCGCTATTATGATACGGGACGAGTCTTCTCTTATAAGGATACCAAGGTGGACTTTGAGAGCTATAGTGCAAGCCTAGCAGGAGAGGAAGTGGCTGTTAATGCTAAAGAGTTGGAAATTTTGGACTATCTGGTGAAAAACGAAGGACGAGCCTTGACTCGATCTCAGATAATCGATGCCGTATGGAAAGCGACAGATGAGGTTCCCTTTGACCGTGTCATTGATGTTTATATCAAGGAACTACGGAAAAAGCTAGACTTGGATTGCATCCTCACTGTGCGCAATGTTGGTTATAAATTGGAGCGAAAATGAAACGAACAGG
>CAUQTL010000034.1:0-13345 GCA_963521035.1 uncultured Streptococcus sp. | reverse complement strand
GTCGTTTCTGTCATGATGCGCATGCGGTCTTTCCCAGAATCCGTCTTGGGATTGGCAACGAGAACAGCATAGGATTGCTTATCTCCCCGACCGACACGACCCCTGAGCTGGTGAAGCTGGCTGAGACCGAAGCGATCGGCATCCATGATAATCATGACGGTCGCATTGGGAACATTGACCCCGACCTCGATAACTGTCGTCGAAACCAGAATATCCATCTTTCTCTCTTTGAAATCCTGCATAATCTGGTCTTTTTCGTCACTTTTCATCTTGCCATGTAGGAGGGCTACTTCTGCCTTGCCAGCAAAATGAGCCGTCAACTCTTCTGATAAGGCAATGGCATTTTTCAAATCCAGAGCTTCTGATTCTTCAATCAAAGGAGAGATGACATAAGCCTGAGAACCTTTTTGGATTTCCCCCTCTAACCAGGTCAAGACCTGAGGCAGCTGCTCATGTTTGATCCAGCGCGTCACAATCGGTTTTCGACCTGCTGGCATCTGGTCGATAATGGAAACATCCATATCGCCAAAGGCTGTGATAGCCAAGGTTCGTGGAATGGGCGTCGCCGTCATCATGAGAACGTCTGGATTGTCGCCTTTTTCCCGTAAAATCCGCCTTTGCCCCACACCAAAACGGTGCTGTTCATCGATGATAATCAAGCCAAGACGAGCATAATCAACCCCATCCTGAATCAGAGCGTGGGTTCCGATAATCAAATCAGCCTCACCCTTGGCAATGGTCTCCAAGACTTCTCTTTTTTCTGCAGCTTTTAAGGAACCTGTCAAGAAAGCCAGTTTCAAGTCTGGAAAAAGGTTATGTAAACTCTCAAAGTGTTGCTCTGCTAGGATTTCTGTAGGCACCATGAGAGCTACCTGGTAGCCAGCTGTCACCGCTGCAAACATGGCTAAGCCAGCGACCACAGTTTTTCCGCTCCCCACATCCCCTTGCAGGAGACGATTCATGTGGTGGTCCGACTTCATGTCGGCCAAAATTTCCTGCAAACTCTTTTCCTGAGCTTGGGTCAGGGCAAATGGTAGATTTTCTTTAACAGCCGTTACTTTTTTCTGAGACCACTCCAGAACCAGCCCGCTTCCCTGAACTCTGTTTTCAGACTTGAGCGTCTGCAATTGCATTTGGAAATAAAAGAGTTCCTCAAACTTGATACGGCGAAGGGCCTGCTTGTATTCTGCCAAATCCTTGGGAAAATGCATGGCACGAACGGCCTGACAACGGGACATGAGTTTGTATTTGTCCAGCAAAGACTGGGGCAGATTTTCCTCAATCAAGAGGTCCAACCCCTGATCAAAGGCCGTCTTAATAACCTTGACCAGACTGGCCTGACTGATTCCCTGAGCCAGACGATAGACAGGCTGGAGGTCATCTTCCACCTGAGCTAAGACCTTCATCCCAGTCAGACTAGCCTTGGCGCGGTCCCATTTTCCAAAAACAGCAAGAGTTGCACCCAACTCTATCTTATCTGCTAGATAGGGCTGGTTAAAGAAATTAACCGCAAAAACGACTTCTCCCTGCTTGAGGCTAAAACGCAAGCGATTACGCTTGAAACCATAATACTGTACACTGGCAGGAGTCACGACTTGACCAGATAGAACAGCCTTTTCACCGTCTTCTAGCTCCAGAACCTGCTTGGTTTTGAAGTCTTCATAACGGAAAGGAAAGTAGAGCAAGAGGTCTTGCAAGTTTTCAATTCCTAGTTTGGCGTATTTCTCTGCTGACTTTGGCCCCACACCAGGTAAGACATGCAAGGGTTGATGTAGATTCATGCTCCACTCCTTTCTTTTTAATAATATTCTCTCGGAATACGGTCGCTGAGGAGACAAACCACCTCATAGTTAATGGTTCCACGGTAGGTAGCTACCTGAGTAGCTGTGATTTCCTTGTCCCCGTTGGTGCCGATCAAGGTTACTTTTGTTCCCAGCGGATAAGTCTTAGGCAAACGAATGGTAATTTGGTCCATAGAAACCCTCCCGACAATTTGGCAAGCTTGTCCATCTACCAAGACGGAGAAATTTTGCATGTCTCGTGTCCAACCATCTGCATAGCCGATTGGCACCGTCGCAATGACTTGCTCGCTATCCGCCTGATAGGTCGCTCCATAGCCCATGCAAGCTCCAGCTGGAACTGTCTTGACATGAACCAAGGCAGACTCCAAGGTCAAGGCTGGAGTCAAGTCATAAGGCAAATTCAAAACCTCTCCACTTGGGTTAAGACCATACATAGCGTCTCCCATACGGACCGCATTGAAAATAGTCTCTGCATGCCAAAGAGTCGTTGCAGAATTGCTAGCATGAACCAAGTCTGGAAGACCTTTCATACTGGCCAAAATAGTTTTAAATCTCTCTAACTGGGCATTAAAGTAGTCATCTGATTCCTCGTCTGCAGTAGCAAAGTGGGTAAAAATCCCTTCAACATAAGCACCGTGTTGTTGGAGCAAAGCTTGAACCTGCTCAACCTCACTAGCCTCTCTAAAACCAATCCGTCCCATTCCTGAATCAATCTTGAGGTGGACTGTCAATCCAGTTAGGTCAGCTTCCTTATCTAAGAGTGCTTGAACCCACTCCAGTCCGGCCACAGTCAAGGTGATGTCGTATTCTTTAGCAAGAGAAACAGCTTCGATTTCAGAAACTCCTAAAATGAGGATTCGCTTGCTCAGACCAGCCTGTCTTAGTTCAATAGCCTCATCAATATTGGAAACGCAAAAACCATCGACATCATCTTGAATAGCTGTCGCAACAGCAACAGCCCCATGACCATAGGCATTAGCCTTGACTACTGCAAATTTGAGCGTTCCTTGAGGGATATGAGCCCCCATTTGCTGAATATTATGTCGAATAGCTCCCAGATGAATCAGAGCCTTGGTTGGTCTATGTGGACTAGCTTTCATGATTTTCCTCCAAAATGACACTGGCTGTCACAAACTGATCTGTATGGCTGATAGACAGCCAAATCTTTCCTGAAAATGGTGACTGACTAAAATAAGGCGCCCCGCGTTCATTGTTCAAGACTTCCAAATCCTGAAAACCGAGCTTGCCAATACCAGTTCCCATTGCCTTAGAAAAGGCTTCTTTAGCCGACCAGCGACCAGCTAAATATTCGATTTGCCTGCGCCCTTTAAGACTGTTAAACCGTTCCATTTCATTAGCGGTCAGCACGCGCTTGGCAAAGCCTTCATGTCGTGTAACTGCGCTTTCTATCGAAGCCAATTCTTCGATGTCAATTCCGTGTCCAACTATCATTCTCATCAAAAGGAGTTGAGATTCCCCAACTCCATCCTTTTCACTTATTTTGTCAAGGTAGCATAAATCTCTTCTACCAAAGCCTCTGTATTTTCCCAACCTAGACAAGGATCGGTAATGGAGCAACCAAAGACCTCTGGTTGGTTTTGACGACCATCTGCTAGGTAAGATTCAATCATAAAGCCTCGAACTATCTTTTTAATCTTCTCATTCCAATCACGATTCTGCAAGGTCTGACGAACAATTCGAATCTGCTCCATATATTGCTTGCCAGAATTATCATGGTTGGTATCAATGAGGATAAAGGGATTTTCAAGTCCCATTGTCTCATAACGTTCAATGGCATTTAGCAAAGTTTCATAGTAAAAGTTAGGCTCATTTTTCCCATATTCATTAACTGCACCACGAAGGATGACGTGAGCCAAGGGATTTCCTGAAGTTTCAACTTCTTGACCATGAAAGAGGAAGGTTTGTTTGTTCTGAGCGGCATAGATACCGTTAAACATGACCCCAAGGTTTCCAGAAGTTGGATTTTTCATCCCGACCGGTGCATCAATCCCTGAGGCAACAAAGCGGTGCTCTTGGTCTTCCACAGAACGAGCCCCCACAGCATGGTAGCTGACCAAATCATCTACCAAAACCAGATTTGATGGATAAAGCATCTCATCTGCCGTTGTCAAACCTGTCTCTGTAATCACGCGGTAGTGCAACTGGCGCACAGCCTGCAAACCGTTAATCAGACTTGGAGCCTTAGAAGTATCTGGTTGGTGAACCAAACCTTTATAGCCGTCTCCGTTAGTACGAGGTTTGGCAGTATAAACACGCATAACCATGAAAATCTTGTCCGCCACCTTCTTCTGCAAGGCAGATAAACGGCGGGCATATTCTAAGACAGCCTCTTCATTATCAGAAGAGCAAGGACCAATCACCAAAAGGATACGGTCATCTTCTCCTGAAATAATGTCTGCCAATTCTCTATCACGACGCTCTTTTAGAGGCAAGGCTTCCGCAGACAATTGGGTTTCTGCCTTGATTGCTTCAATATCGATTTCTTGACCTTTTTCAATAAATGCCATACTATTCTCCTAGCGTTTGGTAGATTTCTCTGACGAGGGCTTCCGTATTCTCCCAGCCAAGGCAAGGGTCCGTGATCGACTTGCCAAATACTTCCGGTTCGTTTTGACGGCCGTCTTCTAGATAAGACTCAATCATAAAGCCACGAACGTACTGCTTGATTTTTTCATTCCAATCACGATTAATCAAGGTCTGGCGGACAATTCGAATCTGATCCATGTATTGCTTACCAGAGTTGTCATGATTAGTGTCCACAATGATAAAGGGATTTTCCAAGCCCATTTTCTCATACTGGGCAATGGTATCCATCAAATTATCATAGTAGTAGTTGGGAATATTCTTACCATACTCATTGGTCGCTCCACGAAGAATAGCGTGCGAAAGCGGGTTCCCAGTTGTTTCCACCTCTTTTCCTAGGAAAAGGAAACTTTGTTTATTTTGAGCAGCATAAATCCCATTAAACATAACATTGAGATTTCCAGAGGTTGGATTTTTAAAACCAGTCGCAAAATCTGCTCCACTGGCCACAAAGCGGTGTTGCTGGTCTTCAACTGAACGAGCACCAACCGCCATGTAAGAAATCAAATCATCCACTAGCGGAAGATTTTCAGGATAAAGCATTTCGTCAGCTGTCGTCATACCTGTTTCCGTGATGACACGATAGTGAAGATGGCGCACGGCTTTGATTCCGTTGATGAGACTAGGCGCTTCTGCCGTGTTAGGCTGGTGAATCAATCCCTTATAGCCATCTCCGTTGGTACGGGGTTTGGCAGTGTAAACACGCATAACCATAAAGATACGGTCTGCCACTTCTTCTTGTAGGACTGCCAAACGCTTAGCGTACTCAAGAACAGCTTCTTCATTGTCAGATGAGCATGGCCCGATTACCAATAGAATCCGCTGGTCTTCTCCACGCATAATGGCTTCTAGCTCTTGATCACGCTGTGATTTTCTCTCCAAAGCTTTGCCTTCTAATTTTGACAAGGCACGAACTTCTTCAATATTAATTTTAGGACTTTTTGCTGTAAATACCATAACTCATCTCCTTATAAAGCAAACGGATACCAAGTAAAAATTTACTTTTCACAAGGTATCCGCCTCTAAACTATCTCATTTTATTGTCTTTTTCCGTGACAGTTTTTAAACTTCTTACCAGAACCACATGGGCAAAGTTCATTGCGTCCAATCTGGCTCAAATCCAGATTTTCAGGCATATTTGCTTGGTGGGCAGCGATATTGCGAGTCGCTGTTGTACTGATATGGTGTTCTGCTTGTGGTCTTTCTTGTTCATGAATTTGTGCTTTCATCATCAAGCGTGTCACATCAAACTCAATCGAACCAATCATGTCATTAAACATACGGAAACCTTCTGCCTGATACTCAACAACAGGGTTGTTCTGAGCATATCCACGAAGTCCAACCGCATTACGCAATTGATCGAGGGCATCGATATGATCTGTCCACTTGTTATCTACCACTCGTAGAATCAAGACTTTTTGGAATTCTTTAACTGCTTCTTCATCGCGTAGTTTTGAAACCTGACTATCGTAAACTTGCAAGGCACGTTGGAAAAGCTCTTCCTTGATGGCCTTATCAGACAAGCCTGACAAGTCTTCTATCGTGATAGAATCTTCTGGAAGCAAGTTGTACTTAGCAAAGTTCAAAATTGCTTCGAGTTTTTCATCTTGTTTGGCACGCGCATGACCATCAACGACACGACCAATCGTACGTTTGATCATAGCCTGAATTTCAGGTGCCAAGTCACGATCTGCAGTGATGACGTCGTAACGTTGAGCGTAGATAATCTCACGTTGTTCACGCATGACATCATCATATTGAAGGACTTGTTTACGGGTATCGTAGTTATTTCCTTCGACACGTTTTTGCGCTGCTTCAACCTGACGCGTCAACATACGAGACTCAATGGCCTCTTCAGACATATTGAGACGTTCAAAGATTCCCTTCAAGCGTTCAGAACCAAAACGTTTCATCAAGTCATCTTCAAGAGATAGGTAGAATTGTGACTCACCTGGGTCTCCTTGACGACCTGAACGTCCACGAAGCTGGTTATCGATACGACGGCTTTCATGACGTTCTGTACCAATCACACAAAGTCCTCCAAGTTCACGAACCCCTTCACCAAGCTTGATGTCAGTACCACGACCGGCCATGTTGGTTGCGATAGTAACAGCACCACGTTGACCAGCATTCATGATGATTTGGGCTTCTTTATAGTGGTTCTTAGCATTCAAAACTTCGTGAGGAACGCCAGCTGCGACCAATTTCTTAGAAATGTAGTCACTGGTTTCAACTGCAACTGTACCAACCAAGACTGGCTGACCTTTTTGGTAACGAGCCTTAACGTCTTCGACAACTGCTTTAAACTTAGCCTCGATACTTGCATAAAGAAGGTCTGAGTGGTCAATACGTTGAACAGGACGATTTGTTGGGATTGGAATAACACGAATGTTGTAAATTTCACGGAATTCTTCTTCCTCAGTCTTACCTGTACCCGTCATACCAGACAATTTCTTATACATACGGAAAAGGTTTTGGTAAGTGATTGAGGCAGATGTCTTGGTTTCATCCTGAATTGGCACACCTTCTTTAGCTTCAATAGCTTGGTGCAATCCATCAGAATAACGACGACCTTCCATAGTACGACCTGTAAATTGGTCGACAATCAAGATTTCTTGCTCTTCGCTCACAACATAGTCAATATCGAGAAGCATGATGTAGTTGGCACGAAGGGCATTATCGATAAAGTGAGTCAAAGCCACGTTTTCGATATCATAGAGATTTTCAAGCTTGAAGTAGCTTTCAGCCTTGTCAATCCCTGAATCAGACAAACCAATAGTCTTAGACTGCACATCGATAATGTAGTCGTCTTTGTCCAAAGATTTTACATAGTGGTCTGCCATGTGGTAGAGCTGACTGGTTTCAACCGCATTAGCACCTGATACGATCAAAGGTGTACGAGCTTCGTCAATCAAGATAGAGTCAACCTCATCGACCAAGGCATAGTTAAGCGGACGTTGTACCATGTTTTCAGCACGAACGACCATGTTGTCACGAAGGTAGTCAAACCCGATTTCTGAGTTGGTTGAGTAAGTAATATCACACTCATAGGCTTCTTTTTTCTCCATTGGAGATTTGGCAGCCAAGTTAATCCCTACTGACAAACCAAGCCATGAGTACAATTCACCCATCTCAGTCGCGTCACGTTCTGATAGGTATTCATTGACCGTAACTACGTGAACCCCTTTACCTGAAAGGGCATTGAGGTATACTGGCATAGTCGCAGTCAAGGTTTTCCCTTCCCCTGTACGCATCTCTGGCACGTCACCATGGTGAAGAACGATTCCCCCCATGACCTGAACCTTATAGGGGAAGAGGCCTAGGACACGTTTGGCACCTTCACGGACAACCGCAAATGCTTCATAAAGCAATGAATCCAGTGATTCTCCATTTTGATAACGTTCTTTAAATTCAACTGTTTTTGCTTTTAGTTGGTCGTCAGTCAAAGCAGCCATTTGGTCTTCGTATTTGAAAACCTTGTCAGCCATCTTTTCCAGACGACGGATTTCTCCTTTATCATTTTCGATAATTGTTTTTAAAATATTAGCCATGTTTTTCCTTACTTTAAATTCCGAATATTTTAGAATGTTCTTTTAATTTTAGCACAATTACTGATTATTTTCAAGGAAGAATCCCCATTTTGAAAAGGAAAAAGAGGCTAGTTTCCAAGCTAACCTCTCTGACTTTTATGATGCTTTAATTGCCCAAAAAAATCGGCAAAATGGCAAATAGGATAAATAGATTTATCCAAAAAGAAAGACAACAGATAAGTCCAAAAACAAAGAGACTGACTTTCTTGGACAGCAAGGCCATCAAAATCGACAGAATTCCAAAAACTAGTAAAACTTTCTGCATGATTAAGAGATTGATAGATATTCCCAGAACTGGTTTATCCCAAGGAAGAAAGAAGAAAGCCAGCCAGATCAGCAGAACTAAACCAATATAGAATTTAGAATATTGTGTAATAAATGATTTTAGATGTGCCATAAGCTACCTCCTAGGATTGTATATCTTTTGAATACTGTATATGCCCATTTTCGACAACTAATACATCTGTACAAAGATCTGAAATATCTTCCGATATGTGCGACGTCAGGATAACCAAACCATTTTCTTTTTTCAGATAAGATAAAATAACCTGTTTTGTCAATCTCACACTCTTCTCATCTAAAGCATTCATGGGTTCATCGAGAAAGAGTATAGATGGTTCGGCAATAAAGGCTTGAATCAAAGCCATTTTTTGCTTTGTTCCTAAGGATAAATGACGGTATTCAACGTCTTCAAATTCCTGTAAATCATAGTATTGAATCCAATAGGCAATTCTTTTTTCCGTAACTTTAGATGAAAAATATCTTAACAGTTCCAAATTTTCTCTCAGTGATAAATGAGATAGAAACTCTACCTTTTCAATTAAAATCCCTGCATCCTGAATATAATGATTTTTCACCCCGTAAACTTTGCCATCTTGAAGAACTTTTCCTTTGTCAAGCTTAATATAACCAGCAAGTACCTTTAAAAGAACCGTCTTGCCAGATCCATTATCACCTTTAAGGCCATAAATTTTTCCTGATTGAAAGACCAGATTTAACTCATTTAAAATAGGTCTTTTCCCGTAATTTTTCTGTCCATTTATAATTTCAAGTCTCATCGTTTATCCTTTCTTAAATTTCTCTTCCAAGCGACTAACAATCAACACAACTAATAAACTTAAGAGTACTAAATACATTGTTACAATATGA
Source organism: uncultured Streptococcus sp. (assembly GCA_963521035.1). GTDB lineage: Bacteria > Bacillota > Bacilli > Lactobacillales > Streptococcaceae > Streptococcus. The sequence continues at coordinate 4,200 of CAUQTL010000034.1, read as the reverse complement.
TCCATCATCCATTCTTGTCCCACAAATGCTAAAAAATAGAGAAAAAAGGAAAAACCAGCGCCCACACTAATAAGTGCTATCAGATAAGACAGTAGTAAGTACAAAATCATTAACTGAGCAAGTAAAAAGAAGAGTGTGACTGTTTTGAAATGAATTCCTAGAGGAAGTAAACCAAGAAACCAGACAAATAAATCTTGAATAAAAAATTTAGAGATGACAATCAATCGTTTCCTTGTATAATCGAAAAAGGAGCTTGATTGATAGCGAATCAAGTGATGGTAATGGTCTGCCAAATCACTTTCAAGCAAAATAACAGAGAGCCATCCTACCATGAAAAGCGAAAGGTTTAACAAGAGTTTGGGGATTTCTAAATTCGCTTCAGAATAGTCATTATAGGAAAAGATTGAAATCAATTCTCTCTTGAAAAAGAGAAAAACATCCTGCTTTTGAACCGCTGTTGACAATAGATAGTTTATCAAAATCATAATCAGAACTATACGAAGTAGTAAAACAATCTTTCTCTTTAGCAAAATATTGTTAAAATTCTTAAACATTATCTTCATATTTTTCAAGCACCATATAAGGGACAATATAAAGGATATAAGGAGTAAAGAGTTTCATCAAACTGACATCCCCATAGCTAGCTTGCATCAAACTCGTCATAGGAACCATATAGTAAGGCAAGGCACTATAGAGTAACATAGAACCAAGCCAAAGAAACATCAAATAGGCGATTGCCGAACGAGTCACATTCCCTAAATAATCAACTATTTTTAAAAAATAGACCGTATTGATGAAAATACCGATTAGAAGGACACAAGTAAAGAACAAATAGCTTGTTATCTCTCCATCTAGGAGTCTTTGTAAACTACTCCCATCAGAAAATAGAGATTTCCATTCCAGAGGCGAAAAAGTCCCAAAGAAATAGGTTAAAATTGCAATTATCAGCACAGTCACTAAATATATCAAGCAAGGGATACTTGCAACTTGCAAAATCAACTTTCTTTTTAACCCTTGATAACTCACTTCTCTTCCAATACTCAATCGTAAAACTTTATTTTTCAGCTGAATGTATTGAAAACCTAGCAAAACAATGATGATTGGAATAATAAATGATTGATAAAAACCTAGATTGAACTGGAGAATACGAAAATCTAATGCTGATTTTAATAAGTCATTTTTAATTGCTTGTCCATCAAATTTGGCTAGGTCAGGTGCATGAATATCAAAAAAGAAATAAGTCATCAAAACATCACGATAAACCAAAGCAAGAAAAAGCAAAGTAAGCAAGACATAAACAAATTTATGCCTTGCCAAAGTTAAGAGAGGAATCTTCATAAATTATACCTACTTTACGAATTAGTTTGGTGACCAACTACCTGAAATGGCAGCTGATAAATCCCACCAATTTTGTCTTGCCATATCTGCTGCATAAACATAGCCAACCGTTGCCCAATTCCCATGAGTTGAACGAGTACCACAGGTTGTTAACGATTCTCCACTACGAGCTTCTCCATTAGAATTTACTATACGATGCTTAACAGTCATGGGATGTAAATTTCTACAAGGATTTAAGTTCATGATATATTCCGCATCTTCATTTTCTTTGGTCAAATAACCTGTTCTCTCATAACTGGTAGTAATAACAAAATTACTAAAAGCACCTATCTGATTTGCCTCTACGAAAGTAGTTCCAACAGCACTTATCATTAAAACAGGAATAACCATTTTTAATAATTTTTTAGTTTTCATTTTTTCTGTTTCCTTTCATTTTTTATTCAAGAAGATTCCTTATAACTTCTATTTTAAATATAGATTTATTCTAGACGATGATATATCATACAAATTCCTCCTTTACTTACTATGTATAGACTCTAATTTCTTTATCCCCAAAACCACGTTTCAAACCAGATAAGTGGAATCCAACTCCAAATCAAGGATATAATAAATCCAGAGTTTTTCGGTAAATTCTTCAAATATTTTTTAAATCCCATGACTTTTTTCCTCCTTTTTTGATATAATAATACCACCTTTTTCTACGTTTTTTATAAATGTAGAAAATATTCACATTTGCCTAGGAGGAACAATATGAGATGGGATTATGGACAAATTTTTAAAGAAATTCGAAAGTCAAAAGGATTGACCCAACAAGATGTATGTGGACAAGTCATACATAGAACAACTCTAACAAATGTTGAACACGGTAAAGTTATTCCCAGTTTTGAAAACATGGTATTTCTTCTTGAACAAATTGATATGAGCTTAGCAGAATTCAAGTATATATGCAACGAATACCATCCTAGTAAAAGACGAAACATTATTGTAGAGAGCCAAAATCCGTCTACTTTTCAAGATACTAGAAAAATGGTTGAACTCACTGAGAAGTGTCAAAAATATCTTAAGACACATCACGATGTTCCTATTCAAAATATCTATCGTCATACAAAAATTGTCACAGAGTTACGAACTAAAGGATTCAAAAACAACCACGTCTTGAAAGATTTGTATGAAGAAATTTGGGACTATCTTGAACCTATGGATACATGGTACATTAGTGATTTGAAATTGCTTGGAACCATTCTCTTTTTCTTTCCTTCTGAAAATCTTCTCCTTCTTATTGATAGAATCATGAAAACCATCGAAAAATATAAATATTTCCGAGAAACAAAAGTATTTTTATCATCTTTTTTAGCTAATCTCTCCACTGTATATTTTCAACATCATTTACTCAAAGAATGTGAAACAATCACCCTACAACTTTTGGTATTAGCAGAAGAATTAAAAATATATGATATTCTTGGATTTTCTCAAGTACGCTTGGGAATACTGCAACATAACTCCGATTTGATTGATAAAGGAATCACTTTATTACGACTAACCAAAGAAGAGGCATTAGTTAAATTACTCGAAAAAGAAATTAATGATTTTTCAAACCTATAATTTGTAATAACTCTCATCATTTTATTATAGCAAATCGAAATAGAATGCGAACGAATCAATTAAGGCATCTAAAGCATTTTTTTCCAATGTTTTATAAGTTGTATTGTATTATTTCATATTCAATCCACTATACAAGATGAATATTTCTCTCAAGTTTCATAATCAAAATAAAAACGACTGTATCTATAGCCGCATAAATAAATCATAGATATAGTCATTTTTTAGTTCCTACCCTTTTCTTAATTCACACCTTTAGACTTCCCGAGTTCCCGTCTCAAGCGAAACATTTTTTTGAAAAAGATATAGTCTAACCAGTCACTGCCTAGAGATAAGACTATCAAAAGCAACCAAACACCCCAAGCACTCATATCTGATACATGTTTGAGAACAAGAGGGAAAAATAAGAATGAAAAAATTGTCAGATCCAGACTAAACAGAGCTAAAAGGGAAAAATAAATCCAGTAGAAATAGTAGATGATGGGGAAAAACTTACTGTTTCTATCAGCATTGTCTATCCAATAGAAAAAGTAAAAGTAAAAACAAGGAAATAAGAGTATCAATTGATTAAACGACAGTTTCATTATCGACACCTCTCTTTGTTAGCGCTTTCTTCAACTTCATTCTATCAAAAAAATCTGGAAATGTCATTCCAGATTCTACTTTTTTATTTACGTTTTCTTGCGATGAGATGGATTGGGGTTCCTTCAAAGACAAAGGCCTTGCGGATTTGATTTTCCAAGAAACGCAGGTAAGAAAAGTGCATGAGTTCTTCTTCATTGACAAAGATGACAAAGGTTGGTGGTTTGGTTGCCACTTGGGTCGCATAGAAGATCTTAAGACGTTTCCCTTTGTCTGTCGGTGTTGGGTTGATGGCAATGGCATCCATGATGACATCGTTCAAGACAGCTGATGGAATACGTGTATTTTGACTTTCGCTGATTTGCTTGATCATCTCAGGCAGTTTGTGGAGACGTTGCTTGGTCAAGGCTGATACAAAGATAATCGGTGCGTAAGGCAAGTATTGGAACTGCTCACGGATATCTTCTTCCCAGTTTTTCATGGTGTGGTTGTCTTTTTCAAGCGTATCCCACTTGTTGACAACGATAATCATCCCTTTACCAGCTTCATGGGCAAATCCTGCAATACGCTTGTCGTATTCACGAATACCCTCTTCCGCATTGATGACCATCAAGACCACATCTGAGCGGTCAATAGCACGCATGGCACGCATGACAGAGTATTTCTCGGTATTTTCATAAA
>CAUQTL010000033.1:0-13825 GCA_963521035.1 uncultured Streptococcus sp. | reverse complement strand
ATCGCTTGGCTCAAGCACCAGCCTATGCTGAGCAGATCCATACAAGTCTTCAGAAATGCTATCCGAACGGTCAGTTTGTCTTTGACCCTTATGGGCACCATGAACAAGTAGATGAACGATTTCTAGCTTTTTCTAGCTGGTTGGCTCAAAAATGGAAAATCGAATAAAAGATTTATCCCTTGGCTTTTGCCAAGGGATTGTTGTATTTGTTTAACCAAGGTTTTCTCTCTTTTTATCTGGATTCCATACGAAGCTCGCGATAAAGCTAAAGATGATAGTTAGGATAGCGAGGATAATGGCAAGGATGAGAGCAGGGATGCGGATAAACCACCAGAGTGGATTTGGTTTTTTATCATTGCGCCATTGTTTCGTTTCTTGGTCCAGACGTTGAAATTCTGCTTGGATACGATTGGCGACTGTTTCAATGCCTTCATCATTCATTTTCTTGATATCTGAGATATCGATTGGATTTCCGAAGTTCATATCAACACGCTCACGGCTAACCAAGCCTTTCAAGGTCATAGGACCTGTGTAGGTAACCGGCATGATACGGACCTTGGCCATTTTGGCAATCAGAGCTACGCCCCCCTTGACATCGTTTGAGTGACGGCTCCCACTTGGAAACATGATGAGAGAGCGATCACTTTTTTTAAGGACGTTGATAGGGTATTTGATGGCTGAAGCGCTTGGATTTTCACGATCGATAGGAAAGGCGCCACACATACGGATCCACCAGCCAAAGATACGGTTGGTAAAGAGTTCTTTTTTGGCCATAAAGATAAATTGTTTTGGTTTGGTCGCAAAGGCCATGTAAACAGGATCCCACCAGGTACGGTGAGGGGCAACCAGAATATAATTTTCATCTTGATTAGGAATTTTATCAGTATTATGATAGTGGGCATTGCCATTGATGGACCATAGGAGTAATACAACCAATCCACGTAAATAAGTATAAAACATGCGATCTCCTTCAATTATTTTCTTGTTATTATTATACCTTATCAAAGGAGGGCTGGCAAACTTTTCCCTTGACTAGGTGCATATTTGGGATGAGATTAGAATTCTTTTAGAAAAAATGATATGATAGAACTTATGGATAAAAATAAGATTATGGGATTAACCCAAAGAGAAGTCGAGGAAAGACAGGCTAAGGGCTTGGTCAATGATTTTACTGCATCAGCCAGTACTAGCACTTGGCAAATCGTTAAACGAAATGTCTTTACCCTTTTTAACGCTTTGAACTTTGCCATTGCTTTGGCCCTTGCCTTTGTGCAGGCTTGGAGCAATTTGGTCTTTTTTGCTGTTATCTGCTTTAACGCTTTTTCTGGAATTGTGACCGAGCTGCGGGCCAAACACATGGTGGACAAGCTCAATCTTATGACCAAGGAAAAGGTCAAAACCATCCGTGATGGTCAGGAAGTCGCTCTTAATCCGGAAGAGTTGGTGCTAGGGGATATCATTCGTTTGTCTGCGGGAGAGCAAATTCCAAGTGATGCCTTGGTTTTGGAAGGCTTTGCGGAAGTCAATGAAGCCATGTTAACGGGAGAAAGTGATTTGGTGCAAAAGGAAGTGGACGCCTTACTTTTGTCTGGGAGTTTCTTAGCCAGTGGGGCGGTTTTAGCTCAAGTTCACCATGTCGGTGCAGACAACTATGCTGCCAAACTTATGCTGGAAGCCAAGACTGTTAAACCAATCAACTCTCGTATTATGAAATCGCTGGACAAGCTAGCTGGTTTTACTGGGAAGATTATCATTCCTTTTGGTCTGGCTCTCTTGCTAGAAGCCTTGCTTTTAAAAGGCTTGCCTCTTAAGTCATCCGTTGTAAATTCGTCGACAGCTCTTTTGGGAATGTTGCCCAAGGGAATTGCCCTTTTGACCATTACTTCGCTCTTGACTGCGGTGATTAAGCTGGGCTTGAAAAAGGTCTTGGTGCAGGAGATGTACTCTGTTGAGACCTTGGCGCGCGTGGATATGCTCTGTCTGGATAAGACGGGAACCATCACCCAGGGAAAGATGCAGGTGGAGGCTGTTCTTCCTTTGACCGAAGAGTATGGAGAGTCAGCGCTTGCTAGCATCTTGACCAGCTATATGGCTCATAGTGAAGATAAAAATCCAACAGCCCAAGCTATTCGAAAGCGTTTTGTGGGTAAAGTTGCCTATCCCATGATTTCCAATCTTCCCTTCTCAAGTGACCGCAAGTGGGGTGCTATGGAATTGGAAGGCTTGGGAACAGTGTTCTTAGGGGCACCTGAGATGTTGCTGGACTCTGAAGTCCCAGAAGCCAGAGAGGCCTTGGAGAGAGGATCACGTGTTTTGGTCTTGGCTCTCAGTCAGGAGAAATTAGACCATCACAAACCACAAAAACCATCTGATATTCAGGCTCTAGCCTTGCTGGAAATCTTGGACCCGATTCGAGAGGGAGCAGCAGAGACGCTGGACTATCTCCGTTCTCAGGAAGTGGGGCTCAAGATTATCTCTGGTGATAATCCAGTCACTGTTTCAAGTATTGCCCAAAAAGCAGGTTTTGTAGACTATCAGAGCTATGTAGATTGTTCGAAAATCACGGATGAGGAATTGGTTGCTATGGCTGAGGATACTGCCATTTTCGGACGGGTTTCCCCTCATCAAAAGAAACTCATCATCCAAACGCTGAAAAAAGCAGGTCATACAACGGCTATGACAGGGGACGGGGTTAATGATATCTTGGCTCTTCGTGAGGCAGATTGTTCTATCGTGATGGCTGAGGGAGACCCAGCGACTCGTCAGATTGCCAATCTGGTTCTCTTGAACTCAGACTTTAATGATGTTCCTGAGATCCTCTTTGAAGGTCGTCGCGTGGTCAATAACATTGCCCATATCGCACCGATTTTCTTGATAAAGACCATCTATTCTTTCTTGCTCGCAGTCATCTGTATTGCCAGTGCTCTTCTGGGACGGTCTGAATGGATCTTGATTTTCCCTTTCATTCCGATTCAAATTACCATGATTGACCAGTTCGTGGAAGGTTTCCCACCATTCGTTCTGACTTTTGAGCGAAATATCAAACCTGTCGAACCAAACTTCCTCAGAAGCTCCATGCTTCGTGCCCTACCAAGTGCTCTCATGGTCGTCTTCAGCGTCCTGTTTGTGAAAATATTCGGAAGTAGCCAAGGTTGGTCTGAGTTAGAAATCTCAACTCTACTCTATTATCTCTTGGGGTCAATTGGTTTCTTATCCGTATTTAGAGCCTGCATGCCATTTACCCTATGGCGTGTCCTCTTGATTGTTTGGTCAGTAGGAGGCTTCCTAGCCACAGCTCTCTTCCCAAGAATTCAAAAACTGCTTGAAATTTCAACCTTAACAGGACAAACATTACCTGTTTATGGTGTCATGATGTTGGTCTTTACCGTGATTTTCATCCTGACTAGTCGCTATCAAGCCAGAAAATAAAGAAAGGCTGCAATCTGTGGATTGCGGTCTTTTTAGGTACAAGATTGCCAGCTGAAATGTGGTATAATAAGAGGTAATAGAGTTTTGGAAAGAGAGAGAAGATGATTTCAAAGAGATTAGAATTAGTGGCGTCCTTTGTGCCACAGGGAGCCATTTTACTAGATGTGGGAAGTGACCATGCTTATCTGCCTATCGAGTTGGTCGAGAGAGGTAAAATCAAAAGCGCCATTGCAGGTGAGGTGGTGGAAGGTCCCTACCAGTCTGCGGTTAAAAATGTTGAGGCTCATAGCTTAAAGGAGAAAATCCAAGTCCGTTTAGCCAATGGCCTAGCAGCCTTTGAAGAGGCAGATCAAGTGTCTGTCATTACCATTGCTGGTATGGGTGGTCGTTTGATTGCTAGGATTTTAGAAGAAGGCTTGGACAAGTTAGCTAATGTAGAGCGTTTGATTCTCCAGCCCAATAATCGTGAAGACGATTTGCGTATCTGGTTACAAGAGAACGGATTTCAGATTGTAGCTGAAAGTATCTTAGAAGAAGCTGGCAAGTTTTACGAGATTTTGGTGGTGGAAGCAGGACAAATGAAGCTATCAGCCAGTGATGTTCGCTTTGGACCTTTCTTGTCCAAAGAGGTCAGTCCAGTCTTTGTCCAAAAATGGCAAAAAGAAGCTGTTAAACTAGAGTTTGCCCTCGGACAAATCCCAGAAAAAAATCTGGAAGAACGTCAAGTTCTAGTAGATAAAATTCAAGCCATCAAGGAGGTTCTCCATGTTAGCAAGTGAAGTGATTAATGCGTATGAAGCCTTTTGCCCTCAGGAATTTTCCATGGAGGGAGACAGTCGTGGTTTGCAAATTGGCACTTTAGACAAGGATATCCAAAGGGTCATGGTAGCTCTGGATATTCGTGAAGAAACGGTGGCTGAAGCTATTGAAAAGGGTGTGAATTTGATTATCGTCAAGCACGCGCCGATTTTCCGGCCGATCAAGGATTTGGTAGCTAGCCGTCCACAAAATCAGATTTACATTGATCTCATCAAGCATGACATCGCAGTTTATGTCAGCCATACCAATATTGACATCGTTGAAAATGGCCTCAATGATTGGTTCTGTCAGATGCTAGGAATCGAGGAGACAACTTATCTGCAGGAAACAGGTCCTGAACGTGGAATTGGACGTATTGGGAATGTTCCGACTCAGACACTTGGAGAATTGGCCCAGAATGTCAAGCAAGTCTTCGGCCTTGATAGCCTTCGAATGGTGCATTATCAAGAAAGTGATTTGCAGAAGCCTATTTCAAGAGTGGCCATCTGTGGTGGAAGTGGGCAGTCTTTCTATAAGGATGCTTTAGCTAAAGGAGCGGATGTCTATATCACTGGTGATATTTACTACCACACTGCCCAGGATATGTTGTCTGATGGCTTGTTGGCATTGGACCCAGGCCACTATATCGAAGTGCTTTTTGTGGAAAAAATCGCAGCACTCCTTAGTCAATGGAAAGGAGAAAATGGCTGGACAATCGATATTGTACCTAGTCAAGCATCGACCAATCCTTTCCACCATATCTAGTTAGAAAGTGAAAACAATGAAAAAAGTTGCTATTATCGGAGCAGGAATTGTGGGAGCAACAGCTGCCTACTACCTCTCTAAAGAAAGTGACCTAGAGGTGACCGTTTTTGACCATGGACAAGGTCAAGCTACCAAGGCCGCAGCAGGAATTATCAGTCCTTGGTTTTCCAAACGCCGCAATAAAGCCTGGTACAAGATGGCGCGCTTGGGGGCTGACTTTTATGTGGATTTATTAGCTGATTTAGAGAAGTCAGGACAAGAAATCGACTTTTACCAGCGTTCGGGAGTCTTTCTCCTGAAAAAGGATGAAACCAAGTTGGAAGAACTTTATCAACTAGCCCTCCAGCGCAGGGAAGAATCTCCCTTGATAGGGCAATTATCCATTCTGGACCAAGTATCAGCTAATGAATTATTCCCTGCTTTGCAGGGATTTGATCGCTTGCTCTATGCTTCTGGTGGAGCGAGAGTAGATGGTCAACTCTTAGTGACTCGTTTGCTAGAAGCCAGTCACGTCAAGCTGGTCAAAGAAAAAGTGACTCTGACTCCTTTAGCATCAGGTTACCAGATTGACGAAGAGGTGTTTGATCAGATTATTTTGGCGACGGGAGCTTGGTTTGGGGATATGTTAGAACCCTTGGGTTATGCTGTGGATGTCCGTCCTCAAAAAGGGCAATTACGAGATTATCAGCTTGGCCAAGACATGGAAGCTTACCCTGTTGTTATGCCAGAAGGGGAGTGGGATTTGATTCCTTTTGCAGGTGGGAAATTATCCCTAGGCGCTACTCATGAAAATGACATGGGATTTGATTTGACGGTAGATGAAACCTTACTCCAGAAAATGGAGGAGGCAGCCTTGCCTCACTATCCTGCTTTATCGGAAGCGACTTCCAGAAGTGAACGAGTGGGAATCCGTGCCTATACCAGCGATTTCTCTCCTTTCTTTGGGCAGGTACCTGGCTTAGCAGGTGTCTATGCTGCTAGTGGACTAGGTTCATCAGGCCTCACAACTGGTCCTATCATTGGTTACCATCTAGCTCAACTGATCCAAGACAAGGAGTTGACTTTGGACCCTCTAAACTACCCAATTGAAAACTATGTCAAACGAGTAAAAAGAGAATAAGAATTTTACTGAAATTTTATCCTACCCTCTAGGATGGCAAATGACATTCCCTATCAAAAATGGTAAAATAAGAAAAAATAATCCGAGAATCGAGGAAAGAAGATGCAAGAAAAGATTTTGGTAACGGGTGGAGCTGGTTTTATCGGAACCCACACTGTTATTGAGTTAATCCAAGCAGGTCATCAGGTTGTTGTGGTGGATAACCTTGTCAACAGCAACCGTAAAAGTTTAGAAGTTGTTGAAAGAATCACAGGAGTTGAAGTGCCTTTCTATGAGGCAGATATCCGTGATACGGATACTCTCAGAGATATTTTCAAGCAAGAAGAACCAACGGGTGTCATTCACTTTGCTGGTTTGAAGGCTGTGGGGGAATCTACCCGTATCCCTCTTGCCTATTATGACAACAATATCGCAGGAACTGTTAGCCTTTTGAAAGTCATGGAAGAAGCCAACTGTAAAAACATCATTTTCAGTTCTTCTGCGACAGTTTATGGAGATCCTCATACAGTGCCAATCTTGGAAGATTTCCCACTTTCAGTGACCAATCCATACGGTCGCACTAAGCTTATGCTAGAGGAAATTTTAACGGATATTTACAAAGCAGACTCAGAATGGAATGTTGTCTTGCTTCGTTATTTCAATCCAATCGGAGCCCATGAGAGTGGTGATTTGGGAGAAAATCCAAACGGTATTCCAAACAACCTCTTGCCATATGTAACTCAAGTAGCCGTTGGGAAATTAGAGCAAGTGCAAGTGTTTGGAGACGATTACGATACGGAAGACGGAACTGGTGTTCGTGACTATATCCACGTTGTCGATTTAGCTAAAGGTCACGTTGCAGCTTTGAAAAAAATTCAAAAAGGTTCAGGTCTAAACGTTTATAACCTTGGAACAGGTAAAGGCTACTCAGTTCTTGAAATTATCCAAAACATGGAAAAAGCAGTGGGACGTCCCATTCCTTACCGCATTGTGGACCGTCGCCCAGGTGACATCGCAGCCTGCTACTCAGATCCAGCAAAAGCCAAAGCAGAACTCGATTGGGAAGCAGAACTAGATATCACCCAAATGTGTGAAGACGCATGGCGTTGGCAAAGCAAGCATCCAAATGGATTTGAAGACTAAGATGGTGATGTCAATCATTGTCCCCTGTCTAAACGAAGAGGAAGTACTTCCTCTTTTTTATCAGGCTTTGGAAACTTTACTTCCAGATTTGGAAACAGAAATCGAGTATGTCTTTGTCGATGATGGATCAAACGATGGAACCTTGGAACTTTTAAAGGCCTATCGGGAGCAAAATCCGGCAGTACATTATATTTCTTTCTCTCGAAATTTTGGCAAAGAAGCGGCTCTGTATGCAGGTTTGCAATATGCGACAGGAGATCTGGTGGTGGTAATGGATGCAGACCTCCAAGATCCTCCTAGTATGTTGCTTGAGATGAAAGCCTTACTAGATCAGAATGCAGACTTGGACTGCGTTGGAACACGGAGAACTAGTCGGGAGGGAGAACCCTTCTTTCGCAGTTTCTGCGCCAATCTCTTTTACCGCCTCATGCAAAAAATCAGTCCAGTAGCCCTGCCGTCAGGTGTTCGTGATTTTCGCATGATGAGAAGGTCTGTAGTCGATGCCATTTTAAGTTTGACCGAGTCTAATCGTTTTTCTAAAGGAATCTTTGCTTGGGTGGGTTTTAAAACCCACTATCTGGACTATCCAAATGTCGAAAGGCAGGCTGGCAAGACCAGTTGGAGTTTTAGGCACCTCTTTTTCTACTCCATTGAAGGGATTGTTAATTTTTCAGATTTTCCCTTGATTATCGCCTTTGTGGCTGGTCTCCTATCTTGTTTTATTTCTCTGCTTATGACCTTTTTTGTTGTGGTTCGGACTCTCATTTTGGGCAATCCGACATCAGGTTGGACCTCTCTGATGGCTGTTATTCTCTTTCTTGGAGGCATTCAACTCTTGACCATTGGGATTCTCGGCAAATATATTAGTAAGATTTATCTAGAGACTAAAAAAAGACCACTTTATCTCGTCAAAGAAAAAAGTGACCTTCCTGATTTTACAGAAAAAAATAAAGAGAAAAGACTATAATTTTGCATGGAAATATGCTAAACTAGAAGGAGTGGAACGTTCTTGTTGATATTAAAGTTAATCTTTAATCAAGGCACGTGTCGGACAGTTTCTAACAGCTTCTACGACGTCCTGGCTAGGAGAGATTTCTTTTTCTAGTTGGTCAGGGTCATCGTAAAAACGCACGATTCCATTATCGTGGTAATCAAATAATTCAGAATAAGTTTGGCAAAGCCCACAGGCAATGCAACGTTCAGGTATAAGTGTAATTTTCATATTTATATTGTAATAAGAAAAGTAAAAAAAAACAAGGAGTAAGTTATGGCAAAAGAACCGTGGCAAGAAGATATTTATGAGAATCAAGAAGAAACAAGATCAGAACGTCGTAAGAGAGAACAAGGTGGAGGAGTGCTGGCTAATCGTATCTTGACTATTTTAGCAAGTATTTTCTTTGTGATTGTAGTCGTGATGATTATTGTTCTGATCTATCTTTCATCGGGTGGGAGTAATCGCACGGCAGCCTTGAAAGATTTTCACGATTCAGATACAAAAGTAGAGCAAGTTTCTTCTACTTCTAGTAGTAGTTCAGAGCAGGCATCTTCTAGTTCAGAGGAGAAGGTAGAAGAGTCATCTAGTAGCTCAGAACATCAAAATGATCCAGAAGGAACTACAAAAGTTATGGCTGGAGAAGGAGAAGCAGCCATTGCCGCTCGTGCAGGAATCTCGATTGCTCAGTTAGAGGCTTTGAATCCTGGGCATATGGCTACAGGATCTTGGTTTGCTAATCCAGGTGATGTTGTCAAAATCAAATAGGAGTTGATATGAAAACAATTCAAATTGCTATTGACGGTCCTGCTTCAAGTGGCAAGAGTACGGTCGCAAAGATTATCGCTAAGGATTTTGGTTACACCTATCTAGATACAGGTGCTATGTATCGTGCAGCGACCTATATGGCTCTGAAACACCAGTTAAGAGTGGAAGAGATTGAGGAACTTTTAGCCTTATTGGACCAGCATCCAATCAGTTTTGGGCGCTCAGAAACTGGAGAACAACTTGTCTTTGTGGGGGATGTGGATATTACCCATCCTATCCGTGAAAATGAAGTGACCAATCATGTTTCAGCAATTGCAGCAATTCCTGAAGTACGTGAGAAACTAGTTTCTCTCCAACAAGAGATTGCCCAGCAAGGTGGGATTGTCATGGATGGTCGCGATATTGGAACGGTTGTATTGCCTCAAGCAGAATTGAAAATTTTCCTAGTAGCTTCTGTTGATGAAAGAGCAGAGCGCCGTTACAAGGAAAATATTGCCAAGGGAATTGAAACAGACCTTGAAACTCTAAAAGAGGAAATAGCTGCGCGTGACTACAAGGATAGTCATCGTGAGACTTCGCCTCTCAAACAAGCAGAGGATGCTGTCTACCTTGATACAACTGGTTTGAACATTCAAGAAGTAGTTGAAAAAATCAAAGCAGAAGCTGAAAAAAGAATGTAAATGTAGAGAAGCCGATAGATTGATATCGGTTTTTTCTAAATTTGTCAAAATGCTGATTTTAAGGTATAATAGTTGCTGTTCGAGAAATTTTGATTTTCAAAGAATAGTGAATGATGATAAGGAGAAAACATGAACAACCTACCAAATTGCCCAAAATGTAACTCAGAGTATGTCTACGAAGACGGTGCCCTACTGGTTTGCCCAGAGTGTGCTCATGAGTGGAATCCTGCTGAAGTTGCAGATGTAGAAGAGGGCATTGTCGCTATCGATGCCAACGGAAATAAATTGGCTGACGGTGATACTGTAACCCTCATCAAGGACTTGAAAGTAAAAGGTGCGCCAAAAGATTTGAAACAAGGGACGCGCGTGAAGAATATCCGCATCGTAGAAGGCGACCACAATATCGACTGTAAAATTGATGGCTTTGGTGCCATGAAACTCAAATCAGAGTTTGTGAAGAAAATTTAAGCATGTCAAAACACTATAAACTTGTATTTTATAGCCGTATCTTCTTGTTTCTAGCGGCTTTTACGGGAGTTTATCTTGAAATCGCCAAGCATGGTGGATTTGGGATGCTGCTCTATTATACGGTTCTGTCAAATCTGTTAGTAGCGATTTTTACGCTCTATCTCCTAAAGGTTATGAGCCGTTTAGGTGAAAACTGGCAAAGATCAAGTCTCTTGCGCTTAAAAGGTGGAGTCACTATGAGTATCATGATTACCTGTGTGATTTACCATTTCCTCTTAGCGCCCATTGCGACTAATTTCTATACCCTAGAAAATTTCCTTTGCCACTATATCGTTCCCCTATGGTTTTTAGCAGATACCCTCTTTTTTGACAAACAGGGTCAATACAAGATTTGGGATCCAATTGTGTGGACGATTTTACCCTTGCTGTATATGATTTTTGCTCTTTTTAATGGCTTGGTACTGAAACTTGATGTTCCTAATTCTAAGGTCAGTCCCTTCCCTTACTTCTTTTTGAATGTAAATAAGGGTTGGGATGTCGTGTTCAAGTGGTGTCTGATTATCTTTGTTGCCTATATGGTGGCAGGATTTATCTTCTACTTTATTAAGCAAATCAAGAGAAAGTCATCCTAATACTCTTCGAAAATCTCTTCAAACCACGTCAGTTTCGCCTTGCCGTATATATGGTTACTGACTTCGTCAGTTTCATCTACAACCTCAAAGCAGTGCTTTGAGCAACCTGCGGCTAGCTTCCTAGTTTGCTCTTTGATTTTCATTGAGTATAAGACACAAGGGATTCATTTTCGAGTTTAAGAAGGAGTCTACAAACCAATGAGACTTCTTCTTTTCTTGCTTGATAACCATCAAAAAATAGAAGATTAAGAGAAATATAGAAAGAGATTTCATGAAACAATTTTTAGAACGGGCCAGTATTTTGGCTCTCTCCCTCGTTTTGATTACATCCTTTTCCATCTCGAGTGCCCTGCCAGCTATGTTTGACTATTATCAAGGATATCCTAAGGAACAAATTGAGCTCTTGGCGAGCTTGCCATCCTTTGGAATCATGATTATGTTACTGCTAAATGGTTTCTTAGAAAAAATATTTCCTGAACGCTTACAGATTAGTTTGGGCTTGCTGGTTTTATCACTGAGCGGGACGGCTCCCTTCTGGTATCACGCCTATCCCTTTGTCTTTGGAACACGGATTCTTTTTGGTTTGGGTGTTGGGATGATTAATGCCAAGGCCATTTCCATTATCAGTGAACGCTATCAAGGAAAAACACGAATTCAGATGCTAGGGCTACGTGGCTCTGCAGAGGTCGTAGGGGCCTCTCTCATTACCTTGGCAGTCGGCCAATTGTTGGCCTTCGGTTGGACAGCTACCTTCCTAGCCTATAGTGCTGGATTTTTGGTGTTGACCCTCTATCTGCTCTTTGTCCCTTATGGAAAAGAAAAGAAAGAAGTCAAGAAAAAAACGAAGGAAGCCAGTCGCTTAACTCGGGAAATGAAAGGCTTGATTTTTATCTTAGCTATCGAAGCGGCAGTTGTAGTTTGTACCAATACAGCTATTACCATCCGTATTCCAAGTTTGATGGTGGAAAGAGGACTTGGAGATGCCCAGTTATCTAGTTTTGTCCTTAGTGTCATGCAGTTAATCGGGATTGTGGCTGGTGTGAGTTTCTCTTTCTTGATTTCTATCTTTAAGGAAAAATTGCTCCTCTGGTCTGGTATTACCTTCGGCTTAGGGCAAATTGTGATTGCTTTATCTCCATCCTTGTGGGTGGTAGTGGCAGGGAGTATTCTGGCTGGTTTTGCCTACAGTGTAGCCTTGACGACGGTCTTTCAACTTGTCTCTGAAAGAATTCCAGCTAAACTCCTCAATCAAGCAACCTCATTTGCTGTATTAGGCTGTAGTTTCGGAGCTTTCACAACCCCATTCGTTCTAGGTGCGATTGGATTACTAACTCACAATGGGATGCTGGTCTTCGCCATTTTAGGATCCTGGTTGATTGTAACCTCTATCTTTGTCATGTACCTACTTCAGAAGAGAGCTTAGGATTGATTCCTAAGTTTTTCTTTTCGGAAATATTGTACCCAGACACTATTTGATTTAGGACCTTGTTTACAGACTAATTTCTTGATAAAATAGAAGTTATGACGAGATATAAAGCAACTATTTCCTATGATGGTTACGCCTTTGCTGGTTTTCAGCGCCAGCCTCATGCGCGGAGCGTTCAGGAAGAAATTGAAAAAACCTTGACCAAGTTAAATAAAGGGCAAGCCATTACTGTTCACGGTGCTGGCAGGACAGATAGTGGGGTTCATGCCCTGGGACAGGTTATTCATTTTGACCTACCTTATCAGATGGATGAGGAGAAGCTCCGTTTTGCTCTAGACACTCAGTCCCCTGAAGATATTGATGTGATTTCTATTGAGCTTGTGGCGGATGATTTTCATTGCCGTTATGCCAAGCACAGTAAGACCTATGAGTTTATCGTGGATAGGGGCCGTCCCAAGAATCCTATGCGTCGTCACTATGCCACTCACTTTCCCTATCCACTCGATGTGGAACGCATGCAGATTGCAATCAAAAAGTTAGAGGGAACCCATGATTTTACCGGTTTTACAGCCTCTGGGACTAGTGTAGAGGATAAGGTTCGCACCATCACAGAAGCTAGTTTAGCAGTTGATGAGACAGGTCAGTTTTTGACCTTTACCTTTTCAGGAAATGGTTTCTTGTATAAGCAGATTCGCAATATGGTGGGGACACTGCTCAAAATCGGCAATAACCGCATGCCAGTAGAGCAGATTGACCTCATCTTGAAGAAAAAGGACAGGCAGCTTGCAGGTCCCACTGCAGCACCAAATGGTTTGTATTTAAAGGAGATTCGTTATGAAGAATAATCGTATTTTAGCACTTTCTGGGAATGATATTTTTAGTGGTGGTGGTTTGTCCGCGGATTTGGCTACCTATACCTTGAACGGCTTGCATGGTTTTGTAGCAGTGACTTGTTTGACAGCCTTGACGGGAAAGGGCTTTGAAGTCTTTCCAACTGACGATACCATTTTTCAACATGAATTAGATAGCTTGCGTGATGTGGAATTTGCAGGGATTAAGATTGGTCTTCTACCAACTGTCAGTGTGGCTGAGAAGGCATTGGACTTTATCAAGCAACGCCAAGGAGTGCCTGTGGTTCTAGACCCTGTCTTGGTCTGCAAGGAAACGCACGACGTAGCAGTTAGTGAACTATGCCAAGAGTTGATTCGCTTTTTCCCTTATGTCAGTGTGATTACGCCTAATCTTCCTGAAGCAGAATTGTTAGCTGGTCAGAAAATTAAAACCTTGGAAGATATGAAGGTTGCAGCGCAGAAATTACATGACTTAGGAGCACCAGCAGTCATTATCAAGGGAGGCAATCGCCTTGGTCAGGACAAGGCTGTGGATGTCTTTTATGACGGACAAAACTTTACAGTCCTAGAAAATCCTGTCATCCAAGGCCAAAATGCTGGTGCAGGTTGTACCTTTGCCTCTAGCATTGCCAGTCACTTGGTTAAAGGTGATGAACTTTTACCAGCAGTAGAAAGCTCTAAGACTTTCGTTTACCGTGCTATTGCACAAGCAGATCAGTATGGAGTAAGACAATATGAAGCAAACCAAAACAACTAAAATCGCCCTTGTATCCCT